>JAYUHI010000564.1:0-6618 GCA_043767095.1 Bacteroidota bacterium | reverse complement strand
ACAACTTCATTTACCATTGCATCAGCAACATCTTGCAATACTGTTGCTGTTTAAGAGAAAGGTTAGGTCGAAATAAGTTTTGATTATAAACGTATAACTCAGGCAGGAATGGGGAACTAATTCCTCTGCAATTTTACCGACTTAATTTCATTTTGCCTGCGGCAATTATCATTGAACCAATTGATCACCCTTTCACCAATGTCCTGAATGAATTTGGGTTCCTGAGGCCCATGTGGTGTGCGTGGGTAAGTAACCATTTGCGTTTTTACATTCAGTTTCTTCAATGCCGCGTACAACTCCTGCCCCTGAGAGATCGGTACGCGCAAGTCCTTTTCTCCATGAATAATTAATGTTGGTGTCTTAACATTTTTAACTCCAAACATGGCTGAATGTTTCATGTACACATCAATACGATCCCAAAATTCCCCATCAAAATAATCCGGAAGAAAACCAGGAATATCGGCAGTTCCATTGAAGCTGATCAGGTTGGTAACACCCGCACCCACCATGGATGCTTTGAAGCGATTGGTTTTCGTAATGATCATTGAGGTCATATAGCCGCCATAGCTCCAGCCAGTCACGCACAAGCTGTCGGGATGCGCAACGCCATCCGCAATCAGTTTATCTACTCCGCTCATGATGTCGTCATAATCTCCGAACCCCCAGTCGTTTAGGTTGGCCTGGCGGAAATCAGCCCCATAACCTGAACTTCCCCGTGGGTTTGCCCGAAGCACAGCATACCCCTGTTGTGCAAAAGCCTGAATGGGATAAACAGCGCCAGCGCCCGTATAATTTTGACTAAACACTCCGGCTGGGCCTCCATGTATATTTACGATCATCGGATATTTTTTTCCTTTTTGATAGTTGGCCGGATAGGTGACTAATCCTTCAATATCATATTTTCCATCCTTCGACTTCCAGGAAACAACTTCCGTTTTTGCGGGAGTCATTTTTGAAAAGGCTTCATTCACATTCGAAAGCTTTCTGGGCTTCATGTCTTTCAGATTCATCACCATAACATCGGGTGGTGTAGATGCGTTTTGATAAATATAGGCCATCGTCTCTCCGTTTTTTGTAAACGATGCACTGGTATAAACACCATCCGTTGGAGTAATCATTTTAGGTTTGCCATCGAGCGGAAGGGAATATATAACACGCGTGGTTTTATAGGCTTCGGAAAACAGTATGTTTTTATTATCGGGAGTCCAGTCGAGGATTTGAAAGCTTTGATCATATGTGGCGGAAAGTTTTCGGGCAGCACCTCCTGCTGCCGGCATGATATAAACATCGTCACGCTCTGCCCATTTTATTTTCCCTCCATCCGAAGTATAAGCCAGCCACTGTCCATCAGGAGAGTATTTAGGGTTAGAGTCTGAGCCTTTTCCGGCTACAACTGACTTCACTGCACCACTATCGGCTGGAACGGATGAAATATCAGACGTGCTCCACAAATCCAATGAAGCATTGATTTGATGGGTGAATGCAATGGTTTTGCCATCTGGCGACCAGGTCAAGTCTGTAACATGAAAATCCCCTGACGTCAATCGCTTGACTGGATATGTTTCCTTCCCATCATTTAGAAGTGACACTGAGTAAAGATGGGCATTCTTATAATCATCAGCCACCACCATATCGCGCTTTTCTTTATTGTTCTTTTCTTCATCATCTGTGAGCGGATCGTTCATTCGAAAAGCAATACGCTTTCCATCAGGAGCCCATTCATAACCGGCAACACTGTTTTTCATTTTAGTGACTTGTTGGGCCTCTCCACCCGCCATTGAAATAATATACAGTTGGCTTTTGTCCTCCTTTCGCGCTGAAGTAAATGCCAGCCATTTGCTGTCAGGTGAAAACTGTGGATTGTTGCACGACTTCTCACCAAATGTAAATTGGTGGTTAGCACTGCCATCTGCAGCGGCAACCCAGATATGTGTTAGAAATTCCGATTTCTCACCTTCCATCTGAGGATTGGAAACCGTGTAAGCCACGTTTTTGCCATCGGGAAAAATTACGGCCCCGGTTAGCCGGTTGTATTTGATCATGCTTGATGGCGTCCAGGCTTTTTGCGCATGGACCGTTTGTGTAAAACCAATCAACAAGGCGAAGGCAAATAATTTTTTCATATAATGGAATATTTATTTTTTGAAGGTAATTGGAAAAGATTGGAAGATCAAAATTTGACAAGGCTTTAATATCTTTACCAAAAGTAACAGGTAAATTTATGAAAAGATGAAAAAGGTGATTACACTTATTTCATTTGCGGCCATTCTTTTGGTTGGTTCTTGTTCAGAATTCTGAAGATCCTAACCGTTTCGATTTGTTTTTTTCTTTTGTGGATTCCAGCGGTCAGGATATTTTTTTGAATGGGTCAACCATTATTCCAAAGGACATTAAATTAATACAGGATAATGGAATGGTCATTTGTTATTGAAAGGAAAGCCGACAGCAGCTATGTTTTCAGGTTGGAAGGATGGGATTATCCTGTCTTTTATATTGGCTTTGGCAATGGCGATAAAGATACCTTAACACGGGATTGGTCCCCTAATAAGGAATTACCATCAGCCATAGAAAATTTAAATTATTTACGCTTCTACTTAAACGGTGATTTGGTTTCTGATTGGAATTTTGAACAAATCCCAAACCTAAAGTGGGAGTTGTGGGAAAGGAACATGAGTTATAGGAAACCTGTGGTTGATCCAATTATTATTCCACTGGTCAAGGATAATTAGTTACCAGGCAAACCTTCCTAGTGCGAGTGTTGGGCGTATGGTTTGCGCCTTGCTCACTCGTGTAGTTGAATACATCAAAAACAGCACCACCCGTGTTGGCTCAAGATCAATGGAAATATATAAGAGACAGAATTCCTCCCTTGTTTACTGCCTTTAAATATCTTTACCATCTTTCCACCCATTCCATGAACAACAAATCAACCATTGCCGATGTCGCCCGGTTTCTGAATGCATTCGCCCCCACGGCATACCAGGAAAACTATGACAACTCCGGTCTGCTCACCGGCAACCCTTCCTGGGAAGTGAAGGGCGCCATGATAACCCTTGACTGCACCGAGGCCGTGGTGGATGAAGCGATACAAGCCGGCTGTAACCTGATTGTGGCGCACCATCCTATTTTGTTCAGGTCCATAAAGAAAATTACCGGCAGCAACTATGTTGAGCGCACTTTAATAAAGGCTATTAAAAATGACATCGCCATTTATGCCTCACACACCAACCTTGATAATGTGCGGCTGGGGGTTAACAAAATGATTGGTGAGAAACTGGGCTTGGTTAATCTGAAAATCCTGCAACCCAAAAAGGAGACGTTATTAAAATTAGTTACCTTCTCACCCCGTCTGCATACGAGTAAAATTCTTGAGGCCTTACATCAGGCAGGGGCCGGTCAGATCGGGGAGTATAAAAATTGCAGCTTCACCATCGAAGGAACAGGTGCATTTACTCCGAGCCAGGATTCAAAACCATTCGCGGGTGCGCCAGGTGAAAGTGAAAAGGTTGAGGAAGACCGGATTGAAGTAATCCTTCCCCGGCATCTGGAAAAACAAGTGTTGAAGGCCTTGAGGCAAGCGCATCCTTACGAGGAGGTTGCTTATTACCTCACAGAACTCATGAATGAAAATCAGGAAGTCGGGGCCGGGATGATTGGAGACCTTCCTGACGAGATCGCGCCCCTTGAGTTTCTGAAGAAAATAAAAGTCGATATGAATGCCGGGTGTATCCGTCACACCGCTTTGGCCTTCCCAAAAATAAAAAGAGTGGCCGTGTGCGGTGGCGCGGGTAGCTTCCTCATACCTGCTGCCAAACAGGCCGGAGCCCAGATGTTCGTCAGTGCAGATTTCAAATACCACGAGTTCTTTGACGCAGAAAATGAAATAATAATTGCTGATATAGGTCATTATGAAAGCGAGCAGTTCACCAAAGACCTATTGGGGAATGTTTTAAAGGAAAATTTCGTTAGCTTTGCGAGCCTTTTTTCAAAAACAATCACAAACCCTATAAGTTACTTGTAAATGATGGAAAATCAATCAGTTGCCCAGAAATTGGAAGCCCTTGTAAAGCTGCAATTCATAGATTCTAAAATTGACGAGCTAAAAAAATTAAGAGGCGACCTGCCCGATGAGGTGCAGGACCTGGAAGACGAACTGGAAGGATATAGAACCCGGATGGGGAGGTTTGAGGGAGAACAGAAAGAAATTGAAGAAGTAATCAAGAAAAATAAGGAAGGCATTAAGGAGGCGGAAAAGCTGATCAAAAAATATAACGATCAGCAAAAAAATGTGAAGAACAACCGCGAGTATGACGCTATCATCAAGGAAGTGGAATTACAGGAGCTTGAAATCCAGATTTGCGAGAAGAAGATAAAAGAAGCCAAAGAAAAAATTGAAGCCAAGAAGGCGGAGATTACCAGCATTGAGACGCTGATTACCGAGCGCACGGAAGACCTGGCCAACAAACGCGGAGAGTTGAACGACATACTTTCCGAAAGCCAGGAGGAAGAAAAGAAACTGTTGGGCGACCGTGAAAAAGCAACCAAGAAAATTGAAGACAAACTATTGAAGTATTACGAAAGACTGCGCGGAAGTTTATCGAATGGACTGGCGGTGGTGCGGGTAGTGCGGGGCGCGGCTGAAGGTTGCAACATTATCATCCCCCCTCAAAAAATTGCCGAGATAAGAGAGAAGAAAAAAATAGTAATTGATGAGCACTCGGGCCGCATTCTGGCAGACGTAGATATGGTGTCGATGGAGGAAGAGACCAAACCTAAAAAAGCAGCACCCGCCAAAAGAAAGAAAGTTGCCTAAATCAAAATCAATCTTTATTCAAGCAGGCCTCTTGGCCTGTTTTTTTTTCGCATCTATTTCAGTTGGGGCGAAAGAAAACAACTGGCATTTTGACTCCGAACTGGAATCTATTTACCGGCTCGTTATTAATCTACAAACAGAGCAGGCCATGGCCATGCTGGCTAAGGTAAACGACAAGGAGAGGGAACTGTACAAAATCTACCTTCAAAGCCTGTGCGAGACTATTGATGTATTGATTAGCGAAGACCTGGTTAAATACCAGGAGCTCGAAAAGAATTTTAAAACGCGGGCCAAACTTCTGGAAGCGAGGCCTGAGTCTGCAGAAACATTATTCCTGCAGGCAGAGCTCTCCCTGCAAAAGGGATTCAACCTAATCAACTTAGGCCAGGAGATTAATGCGGTGATTGCCATCAGGCAGGCCTACGGCTTTGTGCAGGACTGCCAGAAAAAGTATCCCGGCTTTATTCCTGTAAAAAAGACAAGCGGTGTAATACAAGTTATGGTAGGCGCGGTGCCCGACAAATTTCATTGGTTTATTTCATTATTGGGAATGAAAGGGTCGGTGGTAACCGGCCAAAAACAATTAGACGAATTGCGGGGTTCAGGGGTGTCACTCAACCTGGAGGCGACCATTTTATATTACACGATTAAAGGGTTGATCAATCAGCAAATTGATGAGGCTGCCAAAGGGCTCACTGAAAAATTGAAGAGTGACCCCAACAACCGACTGTTGATGTTTTTAGCGGTGAACATGCTGATGAAAAATTCTCAAAGTGAAGAGGCTTACCGGCTCATTCAAAATCTGGATATTAACAACTCGGGTATCACACTACCCTATATTGAATACCTGCGCGGTGAAATTCTGCTCCAAAAAAACAGATATGATGAAGCCATTCTGGCTTATCAGAAATTTATAAAAATATACAAGGCCGATAGTTTTAAGAAAGATGCTCACCTGAAAATTTCCCTCTGCTATTATCTCAGCGATAAAATACCGTTAGCTAAAGTGTTTTGGGATAAGGCCATTCAAACGGGAAAAGCACAAGCCGAGCCCGATGTTTATGCTGCAGCCTTGCTGGCCGATAAACCGTTTCCTAATGCAAAAATCCTGAAGGCCCGGTTTTACACCGATGGCGGCTATTACAAGGAGGCCAAGGCCATGATGCAAAGCATTGTGCTAACAGAATTAAAAACGTATAAAGACCAGGTTGAATATTATTATCGCAAGGCCAGGCTCAGCCATAAAACGCACGATTACAATGCGGCAAAATTATTTTACATGCAGAGTATTGATATGACTGCCGACAATCCATGGTATTTTGGCGCCAACTCTGCTTTGCAGTTAGGCTATATTTACCAGGCCTCGGGCGATTACGCCAGTGCGCGAAACTATTTTGATAAAGCCCTGGCGTACAAAAAGCACGAGTACAAAAATAGTATTGACAGCAAGGCCAAATCGGCTTTGGAACAATTAGAAGGAAAAAAGTAGGAAGTGCGGAATTAGGCATTAGGCAATAACACAAACGCCAGGCAACTCAATCTTACTTGATTTTGATAACGAGGGCGGTGAAGGCGGGAAGATCGAAGGAGCAGGTGAAGTCATTGGGAAAGCCGACATCTAATCCGGTGCCCAATACATCGCGGCCCGTATAAGAACCTTCAGTATCCAAACCCATCTTCATTGCCGTTTCTTTTGGAATTGAAATTCTTACCGGTTCCATTTTTGAATTGAAACCTGCCACTACAAGCAACCTCTCATCGCCCGAATAACGAATATAGGCCACCACTCTATCGCTGATATTTTT
>JAYUHI010000563.1:0-6618 GCA_043767095.1 Bacteroidota bacterium | reverse complement strand
GAGGGTCAGGTTGCTTTTTTTTTCCCACCTTCCTCCATCTTCAGTACAGCATAACTTCAGTTCCGTCTGAACTTCCATCTTCAAGGCACACAGTGTACGACAGTTTTGTATCGGTTCATTCTACATTGTAATCACCTCAGCCCCTCTCCAATCCCGAGACTTCGGGAGAGAGGGGTGACTATTTGTTGAAACTTTTGCTGAAAGTTTCAGAAGAAAAGGTCTTAATATCCACTCCATTGATAACATTGCAGGCTGTCATTTAAGAAAGCTCCCCCTCCCTTTTAGAGAGGGGTTGGGGGTGAGGTGTTAGCGGTTGTGTCACGATTAACTTTAAACTTCCGATATTTCTACTCAAATCTAAACACTATGAAATCATCCCGGAAGACAATTCTTTTGGCGGTAGCGGCAGTGTCCGTTGTGGCACTGGCTGGAATTTATTTCTACAAGGGGAAGCCGAAAGTACAACCTTCGTTTATCGACCCCGCTTTCAGTGAATTTATCGCCACCTACACGGCTGGAGTAGTTCAATCTTCGTCAACAATCCGCATTGTGCTGGCCAAGGATGCAGCCGATTCCACGATGATCGGCCAGGAGACTTCTTCCAAACTATTCAAATTTTCTCCGTCCTTAAAAGGCAAAACCTTTTGGCTCGATGCCAGGACGCTGGAGTTCAGGCCTGATACCCGCCTGCCTTCCGGTCAGCAGTACGAAGTGACGTTTCTCCTTTCGAGGTTAATGACAGTAGCCGATAACCTGAGCGAGTTTGTCTATTCCTTCCAGGTGATGCCCCAGAATTTTGATTTGATTTTTGATAATGTGAAACCCTACGTAAAAACCGAGCTGAACCGCCAGCGAATTGAAGGCGGGTTGATCACTGCCGATTTCGCTGAAACAACCGAAGTTGAAAAAGTATTGGTTGCCTCACAGGAAGGCCGAGCCCTCAACATCACCTGGATTCACAACAACGAAGGCAAAGTGCATTCCTTCGCTATTGAAGAGGTATCGCGTAAAGAAGATGCCAGCAGTGTGAAAGTGGTGGTGGATGGTTCGCCCCTTGGTGTGAATAAACAAGCTGAGGAATCGGTGGAGATTCCATCGCTGAGTGATTTCAAATTGATGTCAGCTAAAGTCATTCAAAATCCCAATCAATATGTGGTGCTGCAATTTTCTGATCCGCTGAAAGAGAAGCAGGAACTATCAGGCTACGTATCGCTGAGTGAAGACCCCAACATGACCCTCGACTTCGACATTCACGATAATGAGATTTGGGTTTATCCTCCCGTACGTCAGACTGGAACAAAGCATTTCAACATCGAAGCAGGTGTACGGAATATCAAGGATTACAAAATGCTCAAACCTTCAGTTGCAGAAATTACTTTCGAGCAGGTGAAGCCACAAGTGCGCTACACTACCAACGGTAATATTTTACCGAGCACCGATGGACTCGTGCTTCCTTTCGAAGCCGTTAATCTTCGTTCGGTGGACGTCAGCATCACCCAGGTTTTTGAAAGCAACATTCTCCAGTTCATGCAGGTGAATGATTTGTCGGGCAATTATGAGATGCGCAGGGTGGGGAGGCCGCTCTTCACCAAGACCATCAGCCTTGACAATAGTGGTGTAACAGATTACGGAAAATGGAACCGCTTCACGCTTGACTTAACTACCATGATCAACGCGGCTCCCGGAAATATTTACCAGGTGAAATTAAGTTTTAAGAAAGAGTATTCAGCCTACTCTTGCGAGCAAGGCGATGATTCAGAAACTGCCGTTCTTGAAGATGACGTTTGGGATGAGGGTTATGAAAGTGAGTCCGAAAGTGAGTACTACTACATGCCAGGTTACAATTGGGAGGAGCGCGACAACCCCTGCCACGTTTCTTACTACACGAGCGAACGGATGATCACTAAAAATATTCTCGCCTCCGACCTGGGTTTGATGGCTAAGTCGGGCTCTGATGGTGAGTTGCTCATTTTCGTTAACGATTTGAAAACCACCAAACCGATGGACGGGATTGAACTTGAGTTCTATGATTTTCAACAACAGTTGCTTGGCACTACCAAAACTTCAGGCGAAGGAAAAGGGTTGTTTCAAAACAAGGAAAGACCTTTTGCCGTGATCGCGAAGCATGGGGCTCAGCGCGGCTACTTGCGGTTGAATGATGGCGAATCACTTTCCCTAAGCGGGTTTGATGTATCGGGAGAGTATGTGACCAAAGGCCTGAAAGGTTTTATCTATGGCGAGCGTGGCGTGTGGCGGCCGGGGGATTCGCTCTTCCTCAATTTCATTCTCGAAGACAAGAGCAAAACATTGCCGGCCACACATCCGGTTGTTTTCGAATTGCAAAATCCTCAGGGTGTAGTTGCTAACCGGCAAGTAAAATCAACTTCTGAAAATGGATTCTATCATTTCGCCACGGCAACCAGTCCAGATGCACCCACGGGAAACTGGCAGGCAAAAATTAAAGTAGGCGGCACCGATTTCAATCATCCTATTAAAATTGAAACGGTAAAACCGAATCGCTTAAAAATTAATCTTAGCCTGGGCACGGAGCGGATCATGCAACCGCAACTCACCGGCAACTTAGATGTAAAATGGTTACATGGCGCACCCGGAAGAAATCTGAAAGCGCAATTTGAATTTTCACTTGTTCCAGCAGGCACATCCTTTAAAGATTTTCCAGATTATAATTTTGCCGACAACGCCAGCCCCTATCAAACGCAGACCACAATTGCCTTTGAAGGATATACCAACACGGAAGGTAAGGCCACCTTCGATTTGAATTTGAACAATACAAGTGAGACACCTCCTGGTTTCATGCAAGCAGTGTTCTGAGGCAAAGTTTTTGAAGAGAGTGGCAACTTTAGTATTGACCGGTTTAGCATTCCTTACTCGCCCTATTCCACTTACGTGGGATATCAATTCCGCGACCGCGATAAATTTTATGGCATGCTCTACACTGATTCAACTCAACATGTTGATATCGTAACGGTTGATGCTGATGGCAAACCGGTGAGCCGGTCGAATATAGACGTGAAACTATATAGCCTTGATCGCTACTGGTGGTGGGATAATTACAATGGCAACCTCGCCAACTACATTCAACAAAACAGCAGCAGCTTATTGAAGAACGATGTGGTGAACACCCGCAATGGAAAAACAACGTGGACTTTCTCCGTTCCGGAAGAAGATTGGGGAACCTATTACATCAAAATCACTGACGAAGATGGTCATGTCACTGGTTCAACTTTTTATATGGATGCACCGGGTTATTATGGTCGCAGCAGTCGCGAGAATAAAACGGCTCCTACCAAACTTACTTTCAACACCGATAAAAAATCATACTCGGCAGGCGAAACTGTGAAGGTGAATATTCCAGGTGGTGAGGGTGGTCGTGCACTGGTGTCAATTGAGAATGGACGCAAAGTTTTGTCGGCTGCGTGGGTTGAAATGACGAAGGGCGAGAATGTGTATCAGTTTGAAGCGTCTTCAGAAATGTCGCCTAATGTTTTTGTTCACGTGAGTCTGTTGCAACCGCATGCGCAAACATCAAACGATTTACCTATTCGTCTCTATGGTGTTGTTCCGATTGGAGTGGAGGATCCGCTCACGCATCTCGATCCCATTATCAAAATGCCCGATGTGCTTGAGCCCGGAGGTGATGTGAAAATTGAAATCTCCGAAAAATCAAAACGCAAAATGACGTTCACGCTAGCGCTTGTGGATGAAGGACTTTTGGATTTAACCCGATTCCAAACCCCTGATCCCTGGAACCGCTTCTATGCTCGAGAAGCGCTCGGTGTAAAAACCTGGGATTTATATGACCGCGTGATGGGCGCTTTTGGTTCAAGTATTGAAAGACTACTGGCTCTTGGCGGTAGCGATGAAGCCGGTAAAAAAGATTCAGACCCACGCGCCAACCGATTCAAAGCTGTGGTGAAATACTTCGGGCCGATAACCATTGAAGGTGGTGATGTAAAAACATTGTCGTTCAAAATGCCGCAATACGTTGGCTCTGTTAAAACGATGGTGGTTGCCGGTTACGAAGGCGCCTACGGAAAAGCAGAGAAAGTTACGCCTGTTCGCAAACCGTTGATGGTACTGGCCACCTTGCCGCGAGTTGTTGGCCCAACTGAGAAAGTAAAATTGCCCATCACCTTATTCGCATCCGACAAGAAAATCAACATGGTTAAAGTGGAAATCAAAACTGAAGGGCCGCTCACCGTGCTTGAGCCGGTAAAAACCGTGACGATGTCGGCCGGGGGAGACATGACATTGGATTTTGATATCGATGTAAAATCTGAAGTGGGCATCGGCAAAGTGAAAGTGGTGGCCACCTCAGCCGGTTTTACGGGCACGGATGAAATTGAAATTGAAGTGCGTAATCCGAACCCGCCTGTCTCGCAAGTACGCGACCAATTGGTTGAAGCGGGCAAGTTTTGGGAACCTGACATCACGCCCATCGGTATGAACAGAACCAACAGCGCCTCGCTCGAAGTGTCAACCATTCCGCCAATAAACCTGGGCTATCGGCTAAGGTACCTTATTGAATTTCCACACGGATGCATTGAGCAAACAACATCATCGGCTTTTCCGCAACTCTATCTCGATGTGGTGCGGCCCCTCACCGACAAAGAAAAATCCAACATCAAAAACAACATCACCAAAGGCATAGAACGACTTAAACTTTTTGTGACCAGCGATGGCGGGTTTGGTTACTGGCCGGGGTATAACGATTCGGATGCGTGGGGCTCCACCTATGCCGGACATTTTCTGCTCGAGGCTGAAACAAAGGGCTACTACATCCCAGGTGATATGTTGAAGCGCTGGAAGAAATACCAACGCAACCGAGCCAATGAGTGGCGCAACAATAAAAATGATTACCAGTACTGGGATTATCTGCAAGCCTATCGCCTTTACACATTGGCTCTGGCCGGCTCACCGGAGATGCCGGCCATGAATCGACTGCGCGAAATGAAAAATCTTTCAGTGCAGTGCTCGTGGATGCTGGCTGCTGCTTACGCGAAAGCTGGTCAGCCCGAAGTGGCTAAGAAAATTATTACCGGACTTACAATGGATATTCGTCCTTACCAGGAGATGGGCTACACATACGGCAGTGACATCCGCGATATGGCGATGATCATGGAGACATTAGTGTTGGTGAATGAACGAACCAAAGCGCTCAACATTCTGAAAGATTTATCGAAAGCGCTGAACAACCAGGGTTATTGGATGAGCACCCAAACAACAGCTTATTGCCTGAAGGCGATTGGAAATTTTGTGGGGGCAGAAAAGAAAGGCGAGCTCAAGTTCACCTATTCGTTTGGCGGGAAGGATATAAACGCCAGCACCGATTTACCGGTGGCTCAAGCCAACTTGCCCATCACATCAGCGAAGCCCGGCAAGCTTCGGTTCACGAACAATAGCAGTGGCCTCTTGTACGTGCGTGTGCTGCTCACGGGCACACCATCTGCAGGCTTGGAGAAAGATGAATCAAATGATTTATATGTGGCCACCAGCTACTCCAACTCGAAGGGCGAGGCCATTGACCCAACCCGGATGGAACAAGGCACAGAATTTTTTGCCAAAGTAACGGTGAAACATCTTGGCATGCGAAGCGCTTACCAAAACATGGCGCTCACCCAAATTTTTCCTTCCGGGTGGGAGATCAATAACGCACGCATTACAGGTGATGAAAACCTCGACAACTTTGACCGGGGCGATTACCAGGATATTCGTGATGACCGCCAGTACACCTACTTCTCTTTATCATCCGGCCAAACGCGCAACTTCATCGTGCGCCTCACCGCCAGCTATGCAGGGCAATTTTATTTACCTGCCGTGAGTTGTGAAGCCATGTATGATAATAGTATTTATGGAAGAACGAGAGGGCAAATAGTTGAAGTGGTGAAGGTGGTTGGAGATTAGGGGGTCTAAGTCGTCTGACCACATAAAGCAGTCTTGTCAACTCAGATGCCTAAATAGCGTTGACCGATTTCAAAGTTGAATATTCAATTTGATTGACTTGCGGCTAAAAAGTATCGATCCCCTTCAGGAGGAGATGCTCGACCTGGTGCTATCTAACTCAATGAGTTGCTCAAATATTGGCTGTATGATACTGCAAGAGTTTGACCAGGGTAGGTAACGACTCTTTTTAAATCTGTTTCCTGATGTTGGCATTTCCTAATTAAAGGGCATTAAATCTGCCATAAGCAACGAAAGCAGCTAAAGAAAGCAGCACAATGTTGAATGCAATGGTTTTACCTTCTTTGTGTTTCGCATGATGAAAGATCGCCAGGAATTGAACTGTTGAAAGTCCCGCTGCCGCAACAGGCGTTAAAACAGGAACGATGTTTAATGCCCAGGGAAGGATTAAACCCATCGCTCCGAGGAACTCCGTAATTCCAATGAAGCGAACCAGCGTCAGTGGAAACCTATCAGCCCAGAAAACGGTCTTTACTAATTTGTCAAGCGGTTGGGTTGCTTTCATTACGCCTGCCATGGTAAACATGGCGGCCAGTATGCCTTGAATAATCCAGAGTGCTACATTCATTTCTATCCTTTCTTGTTACAAATGTACTTATTCTATCTTGCTAAAGGTTGGTGAATTTGGATTTTGGA
>JAYUHI010000562.1:0-6631 GCA_043767095.1 Bacteroidota bacterium | reverse complement strand
TTCTTCATAATTGCCAACGGCCAAAATATTGGCCACGGGGCTAAGGGCAATTCCTTTAAATGCCATCGACTGATTGATAAAGAGCGGGCACGAAAAATTTTCCACTTCAATATTATTTTCCAAATCCCACAGCCTCACTTCATACACCGATGCGGTGGCCAGATATTTTCTGTTCATTCCAATGGAAACTATCAGGGGCTGAATGAGAGTTTCATGAAAAAAAGATTTCAGTTCCCTACCCGTGCGCACATCCCAAATCTTAATCAGCTTATCCGTTCCGGCAGAAGCCAGCCACTTTCCATCCTGCGAGAGGGCCATACTTTTGGCGAATCCCGTGTGGCCTGTTTGTACCCGGAGCTCGATCGGCTGAGCGCAAAGAGCAATGGGTAAAAATAAAAGAGTGGTGAAAAATATTTTCATGATGAATTATTTTAATTCAATTCTCCCGGTTGAGGCTATCAATCACTTCGAAATGAAACTCCAGTGTATCACCAAAATATTCAAATATCATTTTTGCCTGGCCAACTGATTTTGCCTCAAACAAAAAATCTTCTGTGCCACTTCCTCCGTCACAATCTTCACAAGAAGAAACCGTGTGCTGTTCCAATAAGTTTATCAAATCACTCCCTTGCAACATTTTCCATGCATCTTCACAACCAATGCATTCTCCAAGTTTGATGTAAAATTTTTCCTGAACAGCTACGGTATTAATGTCCGTTTGATTTTGCGCAGTGAACTCCCGGAGGGGGTTTTTGCAGGAAGCTAAAAGTGCGAAGGCAAGGATTAAATATTTCATTTCAGTTTAGAGTTGAAAAATTAGCAAAAGGGTTTCGGTCTATGCGGGCACAGACCGAGGTGTAGGTTTTAATCCTACTTTGTCAGATTACTCACTAACCCTGACAGGGTTTTCAGAACCCTGTCAGGGTTCGATAAAAAAACTATAGTTTTCATCATGTGACAAATAGAGTTAAGCAAAATTCCAATCTAAAATATCCCCGTTTGATAACCGTATGATCCGTATGGGTTCTCCAACCTGGGGACTATTGAACCTCAAGTTGCCGACTTTAAATTTTTGGCCGCCCAAAATAAAAGAATAGTAACTGCCGCGCCACTCCTTTCCACGCAGAGTACCTTCTACAATTTCTTTCTTCCCAATTATTATGGCTTTGATGTATGTATAGAGGTAGTATAAATTCAACCCGGCAATAGCGAGGGCCAATGACCCAGCAGGAATAAAAAAGCCCCAGTTTTCTGGATAGGTGTTGTATGCAGTAAAACCCAATACGAAAATGAACACACTTAAAATAACGGTAGCGAAAATAATACGGAAGCCCATTCCCAGTTTTTCCGATAAAGTCAATTTATCGATCAGTACCCGATAGGAATAATCCTGCTCAAGCGCTGCCGATTTTCTTTCGATGCCCAGTATCCAATTTGAATTTGTTCCGATATGGATTTCAATACTCTCTCCTACCCGGAAGGCATAATATTGCAGCCACGTCACTTTCACTTTGCTATCGCCCAGTAAAAAATAGTAATAATGGCTGCCCAATTTTCCGCCAGAGCCACTGCTCCTTACTTCTTCTTGAACCTTATTTTCGAGGACACCCTGGATTATAGTTTTCCTGTTCGAGTCCAAATCTTTTTTAAACAAAGGGGCAGGGCCAAACAAGAAGGTTAGCATGCCAGCCATGCTCCCCAGTACAACAACAAAAAAAATCAGCAAACTAATAAGCACTTCTGCAGGGATATGTTTTGCCAATGCCAGAAGGGGGAGGCACATAAACATCAACCCAAATCCAAGAATCCTTGCCATCTGGAATTGTTGTTTCCTTAACGCCTTCTTTTCAGAATCGGCAAGGGGGGAAAGAAAAACCCGGTATTCCATAATTGTTGTTATTCATGCAGGCATTATGATTCCTGATTTAATTCTTCTGTCGATCAGCCACATGATAATCCAATAAACAGGCAATAGAATGGGATAGAAAATTATGACCAGGAATGTATAGCCATGATAGCCACCCGGCTGGCAATAATAAGAGTTTGTTTTTCATAGTACATCTTGTTTAAGGAAGAAGTGGGATACATTCAGCTACCGCGATTTATTATTCTAAAAAAATAGGCCCGGCTGCTTTTTCCAAGCAACCGGGCCTGGCCAACTACACTTATTCAATAGGCATTTTTGCCAGCCAGATATTTTTCTGGTCTTCATCGGTGCCGATAAAAATCACATTGTTGTCTTTGGTGATGATGTAGGGGAATGTGTTGTTCAGAAAATACTGGGGCGATTTCTTGTCGAACTCTTTGCCCATACCAAAGGCCATTTTCTTTTTGCTGGGAATTAATGTAATGCCCAATTCTTTTTGCGGAGTGGCCTTTTGATTTTCCATCAAATTGATTTTCATTACGATGGGGAACTGCATGTATTGCCACTCGTTGCCCACCTTCTCTGAGCCTAGCCGTTGAATTCCAATCCAGTAAGCGCTGGTTTTGTCTTTGTTCAAGTATATTTTGTTTTCGCCACTCACTTCTGGAGGATTCTTATAAGGGCTGCCCATAATCATTGAGTTGTTCATTCCATAAAACCCTTTCATGGTGCCTGTTTTCAAATTTACCAGCATAGCAAAACGGCCCGAACCATAATCAGCCATGCGGGTATATTTTGCCGGGTCGAGTTTGAAATCTTTTCCGGGAGGCACAGCAAATTGCTCCATAATAGTTGAGCTCTCCTGAATAAACAATATGTCGTCATTCACCATCTCCTCAACGCGGGTGTCCATTCCGTTATAGCGTGTTGCACAGAATTTGGTCAGCGCCATGTCTGTAATGTCCAATGAAGAATGATCAGAAGGTATGCCGGCAATCTCCCATTCTTTGGCGTTGTTCACATATTTCATCAGTTTACCGACTGGGTTTTTGGCGCCAGCCTCCCCCGGCCATCCGGCCTCGGGGATAACGCCCCTGAAATACAAGGCACCATCGTACATGCTCACGCTGGTGCCATCTTCAAAAGCAATGTCCGATTCCACTTCTGTTTTGTTGGCTACGCTGCCATCGTTCTTCACCCGCACAAACTGGAGCTTGGCAGTTACGCCCGTTGCCCTTTCTGGCCTGAAGACCATCAGTATGTCACTGTTTTCGGGGGTGAATTTTTTCTCATCGTTTCTCAGTGTCTGATCACGGTTCCAGATATTTTTTGCTGCATAAGATTCAGAATCGGCAGAGCCCCAATCGGCCTGGGAGAAATTAATCCTCATGGGATTCTCTTTTCCCCCATTCATGTTATCGTACATTTCTGATGTGAGCAACCGGGTGAGTGGCCATTTGGCTGTACCGGTTTCGCCTTCTTTCGGAATGATAAACTGAACTTTGGCGATGTGTGGTGAATCGAACGTAATTTTTTCTTCTTTTACTTTCTTCAGGTTGTTATCGAACGTGAGTAAATAAAATTCATTATGGGCGGTTGGGGCGGGGCCGGCTGCCTGATCTTCAGCAAACAGAGATCCACCTCCTGAAATTCGATACCGAAACTGTAATTTCACTTTGTCTTTTATAAAGGGCTTGGCCAAACAAATAATTTGTTTTGTGCCGGGGTTGTAAGCATAGCTGATAGGCGTGACCGATTTTCCGGAAGCGTCCTCATACTTTAACTTGTCCGTTACCTTTCGCGATTCTTTGTAATCTAATTTCCACCAACTGTATTTGTTCGTGTAGCGCACTTTCAGCACATCCATTTTATTATTCTTGGCTTCCTGCAGTTCCATGGTCTCCTCCACATACTCATCGCCTTTGTAGTCCTTTAGTTTTTTAAGTTTTTCCAATGGTATTTCCCTTGGCTCCTGCGATACGAACTTTAAATCCTTATCGAACTTGTAGGCAATGGCATTACAAACTTTGTTCGTGATTTTGGTTGAGTAGATCAAAGTAACACTTTGATCATCTTCATAGACCACATCTACAATAAAGCCCTTCGGTTTTAATGGCGAGGCGGACTGAGCGGTAATTTCCTGGGCTAAGGTTGTGCCGCACCATGCGGCCAACAGGAAAAGAGTGACGATACCCTTTTGTACTAGGTTTTTCATAGGTGTGTTGTTTAAGTGAATGAGTTGATTGGCTAATCAAATGTATCTTTAATAACCTTCCCATATGGTCAGTAGAAGCGGGTATTTTATACTCCGTACTGCTCGGTATGGTGGTGTTCTGGCTGAGAGTAAACAGAGGAAGCAAGACAGTTTAAGGCTTTTACGCCTTGCCACTAATCCATAATACCGTAAGTTTGACTATGCCTTCCGTTTTACCCGGTTTTGAATACGACATCTTTATCAGTTACCGCCAAAAGGATAACCGGGGCGATCATTGGGTAACGGAATTTGTCAATGCCCTCAAAACAGAACTCGAAGCCACCTTCAAAGAAGACATCTCCATTTACTTTGATGAAAACCCGCATGATGGGCTCCTCGAAACCCACAACGTGGATAAGAGCCTCGAAGGAAAATTAAAGTGCCTCATCTTCATCCCCATCATTTCCCAAACCTATTGCGACCCCAAAAGCTATGCCTGGCAACATGAGTTTTGTGCTTTCAACCGAATGGCAATCGAAGGCACTCCCCTCTCCCCCGGAGAGGGGAAGGGGGTGAGGCCTGAGTTTGGCAGGGACATAAAGTTGAGCAATGGCAATGTAGCGAGCCGGATTCTTCCAATAAAAATCCATGACCTGGATACAGAAGACAAAACACTTCTTGAAAATGAGTTAGGTGGAGTGTTAAGGCCGATTGAATTTATCTACCATTCGGCTGGGGTAAACCGCCCGCTAAATCCTTCAGACAATCCCGACAAAAACCTGAACAAAACTTTTTACCGCGATCAAATCAACAAAGTGGCCAACGGGGTGAAGCACATTATTGGTGCGATGAAAAAAAGTGCCGCTTCCCCATCAGGTGATTCAAGGGAAGCCATTCCATCCTCTCCCCTGGAACGGATTATCAGGCCGAATAGAAAAAGAATGTTCACTGTCCTTTCAGTTATTGTTTTGCTGATGGCGCTCACCGGTTACCTCCTCTATAGTTTCACTCCGCTGCGAACGCTGTTGCAGCCCGAACCGAAAGATAAATCCATAGCCGTTTTGCCTTTCAAAAATATTGGAAGCGATGGCAACGATGAATATTTCTCTGACGGCATGACGGAGGAAGTCATTAATTACCTCGCCAAAGTGAAAGAACTGAAAGTCATGTCGCGCACCTCGGTGGAGCAATATAAAGGCGGCAACAAAGATATCCGTTCCATTGCCAATGAACTGGATGTGTCCACCATTCTGGAAGGCAGCGTGCGGAAGGCAGGCAACAAATTCAGGATTTCCGTACAATTGATTGAAGCTGAAACAGGGTTTCATCTCTGGAGTCATGAATACGACAAAGAAATTACCGATGTGTTGCAGGTGCAGAGTGAAATTGCCAAAGAAGTGACCGATGCTCTGAGCATTGTTTTATCGGCCAATGAAAAGCAGAATATTGAAAGTGGCGGTCAAATACAAACAATCGCTTATGATTTTTATTTAAAAGCGCGAAGCGAGTTATTGAGTTTCCAGTTGGGAACCCGAATGGATCCTGAGGTGCGCAATAAACATCTTCAGAATTCTATATCGCTTTTCAAAAAATCAATCGAAGCAGACCCCAAATTTTCCAAGGCTTACACAGGATTAGGCCTGACATTTCATCAACAAAATTTCTTAAAGAATTATTTTAATGAAGGGTTTCTCGATTCCCTGAAAATACTGGCAGACCGATCTTTAAAACTTGATTTGCAAAACGAAGAGGCTTTTTTCCTGAAAGGAATTCACTATCAGGAAGATGGAAAATTTGATGAAGCCATTGATGAGTTCAACAAAGCTCTCGCCATAAATCCAAATTATGCTGATGCCATAATGGGCCTGGCAATTAATCAGTTCCGCATCGGGCGGGACCCGGTAATAGCCTTGACCCTCTTGCAAAAAACTATTGAAATTGACCGGGGCCCCGGGTTGGCCGGACACCTGAGGGGTATGGGACTTGCATATTTGTATCTGGGGTTTAACGATAAAGCCAAAGAGTTCTACAGCCGTGCGGCCCCTTTAGATGGTGACTCTTCCATGCTGTATTTTATGAAGGCTGTAATGGAACAGGACGAGCAGAATTATCAGGCTGCTTATAATTCGATGAGCAAAGCTTGTGTGGGCTTTTCTTCAACACCCTGGTTTTGTGCTGATGGGCGCGCCTGGCAGTTGCAACTCATGGGAAAATATAAGGAGTCTCTTGATGTCCGGTTGCGATGGGAAGAAAACACAAAAAACACACCTGCCGAACAACTTGGTCAAATGCACAGAACAGGATGGCTGTATTGGCAAACCGGCAATAAGAAAAAGGCCCAGGGATATTTTGACAGAATGATTGAATATGGTTTGGAGAGCATCCGGTTAAACCGCGATTATGCCCAATTTAAATCAGCTCATTTTGACCTGGCCGGTGTTTATGCTTTTACCGGGCAAAAGGAAAAGGCCTATCAATTCCTGGAGGAATTCAGTAAGGTGCCAATGGTTCCCAAATGGGCGATAAACAATCTTAACTGGCAAGACCCTATGTTCGGGAGCATCAGGCAG
>JAYUHI010000561.1:0-6636 GCA_043767095.1 Bacteroidota bacterium | reverse complement strand
GGAGGAATAAGGCAAAGTACTTGGGAGAAGAATTATTTAATTAAGAAATAAGAACAAAACCCGTCACCCTCTCCTTCGGAGAGGGGCAGGGGGTGAGGTCAATGGAGAACATACTCAACGTACTCAACGAAAAATACTCAGCACAAATCCTGAGCACAGAAATGCTTTATGATTTTCCTGTAATCACAATCAAAAAAGATTGGATCGTTGAAATCATTCAGCACCTCTATAACCATCCTCAAACAAAATTTCAATTCCTTACTACTCTTTGTGGGATTCATTACCCAGATCAAAATCAAATAGCGGTGATGTATCAACTGCACAATTTGGAAACCAATCAGCGGTTTCGGTTAAAAATTTATTTGCCAGCAGAAAATCCGGAAGTACCAACCATCAGCCATATTTTCTCAGCAGCCAATTGGATGGAGCGTGAGACGTACGATTTCTTTGGCGTGATCTTTACCGGCCACCCGAACCTGAAAAGAATTTTAAATGTGGATGAAATGATTATTTTTCCGATGCGAAAAGAATACCCATTGGAAGATCAAACCCGCGAAGATAAAAACGATACTATGTTTGGAAGAGTATAACTTGTTTGAACCACATAGGCACATAGGTACATAGAAAATACACATAGGAAAATGACGCTTAATAATATCCGGCAATGTGATGAACAAATAATAAACTATGTGAAAGCCTATGTTTCTACCGTGCCTGCCGGCAGGCAGGTGTTCCTATGTGGTTCAAAGTCAAAAGCAGCATCATGACAGAGCACTACCACGATAGCGATATAGTAGTTCCCGAAGAGAAACAATACTCTTACCTGAACCTTGGCCCCACACACCCGGCCACACACGGCATTTTCCAAAACGTTTTGAAGATGGATGGGGAACTTATAGTGGACGCTGAGCCTACCATTGGCTACATCCATCGGGCCTTCGAAAAGCTTTCCGAACGCAGGCCGTTCAATCAAATCACACCCATCACCGACCGGTTAAATTATTGCTCGGCCCCCATCAACAACATCGGGTGGCACATGACGGTAGAGAAATTACTGCGTGTTGAAATTCCCAAACGGGTGCAATACCTGCGGGTGATCATCATGGAACTGGCCCGCATCACCGATCACCTCATTTGTAACTCGGTGGTTGGTGTTGACACCGGGGCATTGACTGGTTTCATTTACATATTTCAGCAGCGTGAACTCGTCTATGAAATCTATGAAGAGATTTGCGGTGCGAGATTAACGACCAACATTGGCCGAATTGGTGGATTTGAGCGCGACTTCTCACCAAAAGCCTGGGAAAAAATCAATAAGTTTTTGAAAGCGATGCCCGAATCATTGAAGGAATTTGAAAACCTGTTGAAGCGCAACCGTATTTTCATGGACCGCACAATTAAAGTAGGTGGCATTACCGGAGAGCGCGCTTTGAATTATGGTTTTACCGGGCCCAACCTTCGTGCAGCAGGAGTGGATTACGATGTTCGCGTGGCCTTACCTTATTCTTCATACGAAGATTTTGATTTTATCATTCCCATTGGAACCAATGGCGATGTGTATGACCGCTTCATGGTGCGGCAGGAGGAGATGTGGCAAAGTTTAAGCATCATCAAGCAGGCGATGGCCAAATTACCAGAAGGTCCCTACCATGCCGATGTTCCTGAATTTTATCTTCCGCCCAAAGAGGAAGTCTATAATAAAATGGAGGCACTCATTTATCAATTTAAAATTGTGATGGGCGAAACCGATGTTCCGAAAGGCGAAGTGTATCACAGTGTAGAAGGTGGAAACGGAGAACTTGGATTCTATTTGATCAGCGATGGCGGAAGAACCCCTTACCGTCTCCATTACCGCAGGCCTTGTTTTATTTTCTATCAGGCTTATCCCGAGATGATTAAAGGTTCGATGCTGAGCGATGCGATATTGACGATGAGTAGTATGAATGTGATTGCGGGGGAGTTGGATGCGTAAGACCTCACCCCCCGGCCCCTCTCCGAAGGAGAGGGGTGACTGTCGATTCTAGCTCGTGGGGTGCTTTCTGTTTTGAAGTTAAAATAATAAGAAAGAAAGAAAATAAATGAGTAACAAAGAGGCAAGTCAGCAACAAAGAGTCACCCCTTCTCCTTCGGAGAAGGGGCCGGCCGTGCCTGCCGGCAGGCAGGGGGATGAGGCCAAACAGTTCTCCCCCGAAGCTCTCACCCTCGCTCACAAAATCATCAAACGCTACCCCGAAGGCAAGCAGAAGTCCGCGTTGCTTCCGTTGTTACATTTGGCGCAAAGCGAGTTTGACGGATGGCTCAGTCAGGAGACCATGGATTACGTAGCATCCCTTCTCTCTATCAAACCCATTGAAGTGTATGAAGTGGCCACGTTCTACACCATGTACAACACCGAGCCAGTAGGAAAATGTTTGCTTGAAGTTTGTCAGACGGGCTCATGTTATTTACGCGGCAGCGATGATATCATTGAACACCTTGAAAATAAATTAGGAATAAAAGTAGGCGAGACCACATCCGATGGCATGTTCACATTAAAAACCGTGGAGTGCCTGGGCTCTTGCGGCACTGCGCCCATGCTGCAATGCGGTGCAGACTATCACGAGAATCTGACGACTGAAAAAGTAGATAAATTATTGAAGGGATTGAAAGCTTCGGGAAAAAGAAGTTCATATTTGAAATCGATTCCGGTTACTGTTGATTGAAATAGAAATGATCGAAAAATGCGTCTTCTTATAGAAATTAGTCAACTACAGAGAGTCACCCCTTCTCCTTCGGAGAAGGGGCCGGGGGATGAGGCCTTAACGCATGCCTAAGCAACTTCTCCTCCAACACATAAATGTCCCTGGCATAGAAACCTTCCCGGTTTATCGCCAGCATGGCGGCTATGCTTCAGTTGAAAAAGCTTTGAAGTCCATGACTCCCGATCAGATTATTGCCGAAGTAAAAGAGTCAGGACTTCGGGGAAGAGGTGGTGCAGGATTCCCTTCAGGTTTGAAGTGGAGTTTCATGGACAGAAAATCAGATAAGCCGCGTTACCTCGTTTGCAATGCCGATGAGAGCGAACCCGGCACGTTCAAAGACCGGTACTTGATGGAGAAACTTCCGCACCTGCTCATCGAAGGCATGATCACTTCCAGTTATGCCCTGGGTGCGAAGACCTCCTATATATATGTGCGCGGTGAGTACATGTACATCATCGCCATCCTGGAGAAGGCCATTGATGAGGCTTATGCAAACGGCTTCCTCGGAAAAAATATTCTTGGAACTGATTTCAGTCACGATTGTTATGTGCAGCCCGGTGGTGGCGCTTATATCTGCGGTGAAGAAACCGCTTTGCTTGAATCGCTCGAAGGCAAGCGCGGCAATCCAAGACTAAAGCCACCGTTTCCCGCTGTTGCCGGATTGTACGCCTGCCCGACTGTTGTTAACAATGTGGAGACCATTGCCACAGTAGTGCCGATTGTAAACATGGGAGGTGATCATTATGAAGATATCGGCCTCGGCAAAAGCACAGGCACAAAACTTATTTCAGCCAGCGGTCACATCAACAAACCAGGTGTTTATGAAATTGAATTGGGCCTGCCTGTTGAAGAATTTATCTACTCCAACGAATACTGTGGAGGCATTTGGAAAGGCAGGAAACTGAAAGCTGTGGTGGCCGGTGGTTCATCTGTTCCCATTCTCCCTGCCGATCTTATTCTTAAAACAGCTAAAGGGGAGCCGAGGTTGATGACGTATGAATCAATGGCCGATGGTGGCTTTGCAACAGGCACCATGTTAGGTTCAGGTGGTTTTATTGTGCTGGATGAAACGGCTTCAGTTGTTCATAACCTTTGGACGTTCGAGCGGTTTTACCATCACGAATCATGCGGACAATGCAGCCCTTGCCGGGAAGGAACCGGTTGGATGGAAAAAATCTTGCACAAGTTTGTTGAGGGTCACGCTAAGATGAGTGATATTGATTTATTGGTTGACGTGGCAAAGAAGATTGAAGGCAATACGATTTGCCCATTGGGTGATGCCGCAGCTTGGCCTGTGGCGAGTGCAGTGAGGCATTTTAGGGCAGATTTTGAAGCGTTGGTTAAGACTGAACATAAATTGGAATTAGTACACCATTAAAGAATTAGTTGTTGGTTGTTAGTTGTTCGCAATAACAACCTCCTAACAACTAACAACAACCAACTAACAACTAAGATGGCTAAAGTAACCATAGACGGCATAGAAACAGAAGTACCAGAGGGCACCAGCATTCTCAATGCAGCGCGCCAGATTGGTGGTGACATTGTTCCGCCCGCCATGTGCTACTACTCCAGCCTGAAAGAAAGTGGTGGCAAGTGCCGGGTATGCCTGGTAAAGGTTGCCCAGATGAACACGAAAGATCCGCGACCCATGCCAAAACTGGTAGCCTCGTGCCGCACTCCGGTTATGGATGGCATGGTGGTGCAGAACATAACCTCAGAAGAAGCGCTTGAAGCCAGGAAAGGAATTGTTGAATTTTTATTATTGAACCATCCCCTTGATTGTCCCATTTGCGATCAGGCTGGTGAGTGCGATTTACAAAACCTCGCGTACGAACACGGAGCTTCGACTACTCGGTACGAAGGCGACCGCAGAACGTTTGAGAAGATTGATATTGGCGATAAAATAAAATTGCACATGACCCGCTGCATCTTGTGCTATCGGTGCACCCTGGTCGCCAACCAACTGACGGATAACCGGGTACATGGCGTGCTGCATCGAGGGGACGTTTCCGAAATCAGCACGCATATCGCGAAAGCAATTGATAATGACTTCTCCGGCAACATGATTGACGTTTGCCCGGTGGGTGCATTGACTGATAAAACATTCCGCTTCAAAAGCCGGGTGTGGTTTACCAATCCTTTGGATGCCCATCGCACATGTTCCAAATGCTGCGGCAAGGTTGTGCTGTGGATGAAAGGCAATGATGTGTTGAGGGTTTCAGCCCGCAAAGACAAGTACGGAGAAGTAAAAGAATTTATTTGTAATGAATGCCGGTGGGATCACAAGGCAACTACCGACTGGGTGGTGGAAGGACCACGGCATATTGAAAGTAATTCCGTCATTGCTCAAAACCATTATGAGATAAGCGACTTAAAAAATTTGAAGCGGGAAGTGGACAGGCAAATTGTTTTCCAAAAAGGTAAGCCGCTGCCCGTACCAAAATAAAATGGAAAAACGAAAACAGAATATAGGAAGACACATGATGACAACTCAAGTCCAATATCAAATTAAAAGTAAATTTTTCACCGTTAGTGCGCGCTGGCGGTTCCCCCTTCGGGGGTCAGGGGGCCGCGCGGGCTCATGATGTCTTTCCTTATATATAAACTAATCCTGGTTGGTGCCATCTTCACCATCACGCTGCTTGTTGCTGCATACTCAACCTATGCCGAACGCAAAGTGGCTGCCTTTCTCCAAGATCGAATTGGCCCCGATAGAGCTGGCCCTTTCGGAATTTTGCAACCGTTAGCAGACGGATTGAAATTCATCATGAAAGAAGAAATCATCCCCGCTGTTTCAAACAGGTTTCTATTTGTGCTGGGTCCTTGCATTGCCATGCTCACCGCTTTAATGGCGGGAGTGTTGATTCCCTGGGGCGGCACTATCACTATCAACGGCCAGGCATACGCCCTCCAAATTGCTGATTTGAATATTGGAATTCTGTATGTGTTTGGCGTGGTATCGATTGGAGTTTATGGAATCATGATTGGAGGCTGGGCCTCGAACAATAAATTTTCTTTGCTGGGCGCTATTCGGGCTTCGGCTCAAATGATCAGTTATGAAATTGCCATGGGTATTGCCATCATCGCTTTTGTAGTGATGACTGGCACGTTGAGCCTGAATGAAATCAGTATGGCTCAGACCGGCAGCGTGGGAAGCAGTTGGAATTTTTGGAATGTGGTTTACCAGCCTGTCGGATTTCTGATTTTTATTATTTGTGCCTTCGCGGAAACTAACCGCACCCCATTTGACTTGCCCGAATGTGAAACAGAATTGGTAGGCGGCTACCACACCGAGTACAGTAGCATGAAACTGGGCTTTTATTTATTTGCTGAGTACATCAATATGTTCATTTCATCGGCAGTTATTTCTACTTTGTATTTTGGCGGATACAATTTTCCATTCATGAACGATCTGGGCATTAGCCCGAACCTGTTGACCATCCTTGGAACCATCGCCCTATTCGCGAAAATCATTTTCTTCATCTTCTTTTTCATGTGGATTCGTTGGACTATCCCCCGCTTTCGTTACGATCAGTTAATGAATTTAGGATGGAAGATGCTGATTCCATTGGCCGTGGTTAATTTGTTGGTGACGGCAGGCGTTGCGTTGATATTGAATAGGAGTTAGAAACTGGAAACTTGAAATTTGAAAATAGAAACTTGAAATGTTAACAAACCGCTCCAAAATTGTAGTTAAAAAAGAAATGACATTTCTGGAGAGAATGTACCTGCCGGCCATTCTGAGCGGAGTTATGATTACGATTAAACACCTTTTTAAAAAAGCGGCAACGGTACGGTATCCGGAAAAAACACGTGAAATAAGTAAAGTTTGGCGTGGCCAGCACGTGCTCAAGCGCGATGATAATGGTGCCGAGCGTTGCACCGCTTGTGGACT
>JAYUHI010000560.1:0-6657 GCA_043767095.1 Bacteroidota bacterium | reverse complement strand
CGCTCCAATAAATGCCAGTGCAAGCTGGAGTCATGATCCCATTCGGCAAACTGGGCAAACTCACCGCCCATAAAAATCAGTTTGGAGCCGGGGTGCGTGAACATGTAGGCAAAGAGGGTTCGCAGGTTCGCAAACATACGCCACTCATCGCCCGGCATTCGGCCAATGAGCGAGCCCTTACCATGCACCACTTCATCGTGCGAAAGAGGCAGCATGAAATTTTCAGTGAAGGCATACACCAGGCTAAACGTGATATCATTCTGGTGATACCTGCGATGGATGGGATCGCGCTTAAAATATTGAAGCGTGTCGTGCATCCAGCCCATCATCCATTTCTGTCCGAACCCAAGGCCGCCCATGTAGGTGGGTTTTGAAATGCCCGGCCAGGCGGTGGATTCTTCGGCAATGGTTATGGCATCGGGAAAGTTGGCGTAAACAGTTTCGTTAAATTCTTTCAGGAAACTGATGGCCTCTAAGTTTTCATTTCCTCCGTGGCGATTGGGAATCCACTCCCCGGCTTTGCGTGAATAATCCAAATACAACATGGAGGCCACGGCATCTACGCGCAGGCCATCGGCATGAAATCGATCCAACCAAAAGATGGCGTTGCTGATGAGGAACGAACGCACTTCGTTGCGGCTGTAGTTATAAATAAAGCTGCTCCAATCAGGATGAAAACCCTGGCGTGGATCAGCATGTTCGAACAGGTGATTGCCATCGAATTTAAAAAGGCCATGAGCATCGCCCGGAAAATGCGAAGGCACCCAATCGAGGATGACACCAATACCTGCCTGGTGAAACGCATCTACCAGGGCCATGAAATCCTGCGGCTCGCCAAAGCGTGAGGTGGGAGCGAAGTATCCCGTAACCTGGTAGCCCCACGATCCAAAGAACGGATGCTCCATTATAGGCATGAACTCAACGTGAGTGAAGCCGGCCTCTTTAACATAAGGTACGAGTTCATTGATCTGTTCTCGGTAGGAGAGGAAGCGGCTCCCTTCAAGAGTGTTGCGCCTCCAACTCCCCAGATGCACTTCGTAAACGGAGTATGGTTTTGGAATGCCTGTTTCATTTTTCCGGTTTGTTAACCATGTCGTGTCGCTCCATTTAAATTCTCCATCCCAAACAATGGAAGCAGTTTTAGGTGGAGTTTCAAAATAGACAGCGAATGGATCAGCCTTCTCCAGATATTCTCCTGAGCCTCCAACGATTCCAAATTTGTATGCTTCTCCTTTTCCAATGCCTTCAACAAAAGTTTCCCACACACCTGACTCATCCCAGCGGGGTTGCATGGAATGACTGCCGGCAGACCAGAAATTAAAATTTCCGATCACCGAAACGCTTACTGCCCCGGGCGCCCAAACGGAAAAGTAAACGCCATCTTTACTGTTGACCGTAACTATATGAGCGCCCAGTTTTTCAAACAGGCGGTAATGCTTCCCCGACCTGAACAAATGAATGTCTAAATCAGTGAAGAGGGAGAAGGGCTGAAAGGACTCGGTTTGGGGTTCCACGGTAGTTTGGTCTTATTAAAGATCCCTCTTGTTCTGTTCGATTGGTTTTGGCTAATATTTTTTAAAGATTACTTAAGGGAATAGAATTACTAATGTACAAAATAACTTAAAAGTGCATCCATCTATCACCTCACCCCCGGCCCCTCTCCGATCCCGATTCATCGGGAGGAGAGGGGTGACTCTCTTTTGCTACTGTAAGGGTATGATAATCAATGTTTAAATTCCTAAAATTTCTTTTGGCTGAATTCATGAGAGGACTGTAAGTATTCAATTTACGAAGTAGAACTTTAATCAATCACCAAGATATACAAATAACTGAAGTGGGCACCCCCTTTCTCCGCCTCGGAGAGGGGACGGGGGTGAGGTCACTTATTTCAACATCACCGAACAATAACCTGGCAATAGTAATTTTTCTCCCTCAATACGAGCATTCCCTGAATTAAAATCAAGAGACTTGAAGCCAGGGATCAATTTCAATTCAATGGTTATGTCTTCATTTGAAAGGTTATGGAGTGCCAATACTTTTTGATTCCCCTTCGACCGAATCAAACTCACCACGCGCACGTCAGCAAAAGGCGATAATTCCAAATCGCCATACGTAAGTGCATCGCTTGAATTTCGGTAAGCAATCCATTTCTTATAAAAGTTAAGCAACGAGTTGGGGTCTTTCTCCTGGGCAACTTCGGGCACAACGGTTTTATCCGTAGAGTGAACGGCTGGCGCCCATGCCGATTGCATCGGGTCTTTCTTGTCCTGGTTCCAAATAAAAGGTTCACGAATCTGCGGATCGGGCTTGGTGCCGAGCATGCCAATCTCTTCTCCATAGTAAACGTATGGTGTGCCTGGAAGCGTAAATAAAATTCCGGCTGCTACTTTCATTTTGTTTAAATCTCCACCGAGTTCAGACAAAATTCTGTTCTGATCATGGTTCTTGATGAATGTGGCATCAATAAAATCGGGTGTTATCGTTTTGTAGAAATCATTTATCTCTTTGTATTTTTTTACCAGCCCGTTGCTGTCGGCCTGCATGTTAACTGTTGATGTGATAGCATAGCCCATATCGAAATTAAAAAGGGCAGGAATCCCTTTCAAATACGGGCCAACCTTAGCAGCATCCTGCCAGACTTCGCCCACCAGATAAACATCGGGCTTAATTTTTTGCATCTCATCTCTAAACCAAACCCAAAAAGCATGATTGTCGGGATCGCGTTCAGAAGGAAAAACATGGCGGGCAGCATCTAACCGAAAACCATCTACTTGCATTTCAGTAAGCCAGAACTTAGCGATGTCAACTACTTCTGCTTTTACTTTTGGATTATCTAAATTTAAATCGGGGCACAGGTCATTGAAATAACCATAGTATTGTTCACCAGTGGTGTCGCCATTCACAGCATGCCATTGATTGATATTGTCTGAATCAAAATGCGTGGTTTTCTTTTTTAATTGATTTCGGATGGAATCTTTCTTCGCCCATACATAATAATCGCGGTAAGGACTATCCGGTCCCTTCCTTGCATCCAGGAACCACGGGTGCATATTACCGGAGTGGTTGATCACATAATCAATAATCACTTTAATATTTTGCTTGTGCGCTTCGGCCATGAAGTTTTTGAAATCTTCGATGGTGCCGTAATCGGGATCAATGTTTTTGTAATCGATCACATGATATTTATGATACGTATCACTCGGCATAATCGGCATAAGCCAAAGTCCGCCTACTCCCAGGTCTTTCAAGTAATCGAGTTTGGAAGTCAAACCTTTGATGTCGCCTTTTCCATCGCCATTGGCATCGGCAAAAGCCATAACAAAAACTTCGTAGTTCACTCCATAAGGCCAACGGGCCACGTTCTGCTTTTTCTCGGAACAACCAATACCAACGAGGATTAGTAAAATAATAATTGAATAACGCATTTTGTGTTGATTGAAAACCGAAATTAGGTCTGTTCAGCTACATTACAACACTCACCGAAAAAATAGTATAAAATTTTGGTGATAGATTCGTGTGCACTCGTTTGCATGGAAATATTAAGGTCGGTGACCAATTTCATGATTAGATTTGCTCAACAACTGAAACGATTATGACTCCCCATCTCCTTCCTGTTACTTTAATTATTACCGCATTTTTGCCCGCACTCCTGGCCCAGCCGGATTACCTGGTGAATACGCGGGGCGATACTCTCAGGGGGCAGATCAGTCTTCAAAAAATTGCGAAAGTGGATCAAGCCGTAGTGAAGGGTGTAAAGAAAGAAGCGGTGTCGGCCATTCAAGTGAGGGAAGTATGGCTCAAGGGAGTGCGTTATAAACCCGTGCAGTACACCGGAACAATTTCTTTCATGCAAATTCTGAGTGAGGGCTATTTGTCGCTCCTCGGATTTCAACAACCTGGATTGATGAGTTATGACGGACGCCTTCTTCACAAACGCGATGGGGCTATGTTGGAAGTTCCAACCCTGGGATTTAAAAAACAGATGGCCAATTTTTTAAAAGAGGATGAAGGGTTGGCCAAACAAATTCAGGACGGTACACTCGACCGGAAAGAGTTGGATAAAATTATAGCCGAGTATAACAGTTTCATCAGCGGACGAACTATTACAGCGCAGGTTCAAACTAAAATAGACCAGAAACAAAAATCAAAATTGGAATTGTTAAGTGATCTCAAGACTGAGCTCGGGAAAATCGAACTGGATTCGAAGGCGGATGTTTTGGATATGATTGCTGATGTGGAAGAAAAAATTAAAAGTAATAAGCCCGTCCCTGCTTATTTGATTAACGCTCTCAAGAGCAGTCTTGAATCTAAATCAGATCTGAAAATTAAGCTGAATGAATTTATTGGGGCATTATAACAATGCTGTTGTTTATAATGGAACGCAGATTATAAATAGAACGCTGATAACGCTGATTGTTATGATTGAATATGATTCTTGGATTTGAATAAATATCTGCGATTTAATCATATTCATCTGCGTCATCTGCGTCATCTGCGTTCCATTGCTCCAAAAAGTTTAAGGAATTTCTCTCTGTTCACCCACACCACATACAGCGAACACACCATTACGGTACAGGCCAGGATGAACAGATAACCGCCATCGCCATTCGACTCGAAGCCCAACACAAAAAGATGTGAGCCAATCGCCCCGGCCATAACGCCACAGGCCAGAAGGCCACCCCATCGTGCCGTGGAGTTGATAAGCAGCAAAACCGCGGCCGCCAGTTCGGCAATGCCGGTAAGGTACCTTCCCCAGCTTCGCACCACTTCTTATTGCATCGCCAGCTTTTTGCCAGTTCGGCAATGCCGGTAAGGTACCTTCCCCAGGGCTCGACACCCATTTTGGTGAAGATGGCAATGGACTCTTCGGCCCCTGAAAATTTAAAGAAAAGTGTTTGAGCCATGATAATGGCTGCCAATATCCTGGCCACCCAGTAAATAATATTTTTTGTGTTCATGGATACAAATATCAATTTTTACTCTTGCCCGATGGCAAGGAACACGACAAAATCCTTTACATTGAAATAAAATAAATACTATGGCTTCCCTGGATATTAACCCGCGAATAGAAAAGGCGAAAACCATTAACACCGAGTTTTATCTAAGCTCGAAACGGTTTGAAGAATCGAAAGAAAAAATTTTTGCCCGATCCTGGCAACTGATTGGCGACAGCGACCAGGTGAAAGATCCGGGTTGGGTAACACCCGTAAATCTGCTTCCCGAATACTTGGAGGAGCCATTAATTCTATCGCGCGATAAAGAAAACCAAATCCATTGCCTTTCGAATGTGTGCACACACCGCGGAAACCTGCTGGTGGAAAGACCCTGCCGGGTGAACGACATCCGGTGCAAGTATCATGGCCGGAGGTTTAACCTCGATGGAAAATTTCAATCCATGCCGGAGTTTAAAGAAGTAGAAGGGTTTCCCTCGGCTGAAGACAATCTTCATCAACTGAATCTGTTTCAATGGGGCAAATGGATTTTTACTTCGCTTATGAAAGATTTACCAACTGCCGATTTTTTCGAACCCATGATGAGCCGGCTGCGATGGCTGCCCCTCCAGGACTTTTGCTATCGCCCGGAACTTTCAAAAGAATATAAAGTGGAAGCGAACTGGGCCCTGTATTGTGAAAATTACCTCGAAGGATTTCATATTCCGTTCGTTCATGCCGGGCTCAGCTCGGTTATTGATTATGCTAATTACACCACCGAGACTTATAAGTACTCCAGTCTGCAGTTGGGCATTGGAAAGGGCGATGAATTTATTTTTGATTTGCCTCCCGCATCTCCGGATTACGGAAAGAAAGTAGCCGCCTATTATTTCTGGGTGTTCCCCAACATGATGTTCAACTTTTATCCCTGGGGTGTATCCATCAACATCGTAAAGCCGAAAACACCTTCATCTTGTAAGGTAAAATTTCTCACATACGTTTGGAACGAAGATAAATTGAGAGAAGGTGTGGGCGCTGATCTGCACCAGATAGAAATGGAAGATGAAGATATTGTGCAACAAGTGCAGAAAGGAATCCGCTCACGCTATTATTCACAAGGCCGCTATTCCGTGAAGCGCGAAACAGGCACGCATCATTTTCATCGGCTGATTGGAGAGTTTCTGAATGGCTGAAGTACGGATCATTTAAAAGAGTTTCAGTCGTCAGACCACTTCAAGTGGTCAGACGACTGAATTCATCAACGAACCGGAGCCTGATCGACATCCCACGTATCCGTCCTGAAGGGAGTGAGTGGCAACCCTTCCTTCGAAAAAACATTTCCAATAATTGTATTTCCAAAACCAAACCGAACATGAGCGGGGATTGGAACGCTCTTGCTCCACACGGTAATTTTTCCTCCCGATGCATCGGGAACAATTTTAGCTTCTGCTGGAACCCATTGCTCTTTCTCTCCTGAAATAAAAAATCCAGTGATCACTTTGTCTTTGGCCATTAATCCGTTTGCTGCATCAGTGAACGTCAGCACAGCCTTTCCTTTCACCACCTCCATCGATTTGAATTGCGGGCTTTTGTAAGTGATGCCTGTTACTCCATAGGTTTCCGCTAAAGCCCAATTGGCCAAACGCAAACCAACATCATGTTTGTTGGCAGGATGGATGTCGGCAATGTTATCAACTAAATCAGTGATCACCACTGTGCCGGTTTT
>JAYUHI010000559.1:0-6674 GCA_043767095.1 Bacteroidota bacterium | reverse complement strand
TGATCCCCCGCAACATCGGCTATTTCTGGGATGTGAAAGCTGAGCCTGATTTAACGCCTGGCATCGAAGACCTGTATTTGAACTTTGTGCAGTTGGGGCGTGCGGGTAAACCTTTGTTAACAGGTGAAACCATTGTTGACGCTCGTTTGGATTACGATCAGTTTGCGCGCCCCAGTGTGAGCATGCGAATGAATGCAGCGGGATCGAAAGTGTGGGCTAAAGTTACCAGTCAGGCCGCCACACTTCAGCCACAAGGCAGGATTGCCATCGTGCTCGATAATTTTGTTTACAGTGCGCCAACGGTGCAAGGCGAAATTCCGAATGGCAATTCGCAGATCACCGGAAGTTTTACCAATGATGAAGCTAAGGACCTTGCTCTCGTGCTGAAAGCAGGTTCGTTGCCGGCACCCACCCGAATTGTGGAAGAAGCTATTGTTGGGCCTTCGCTTGGTAAAGTGGCTCAAAACCAGGGAATCATTTCGGTGGTAAGTGGCCTTGCATTGGTGGTTATTTTTATGGTGGCTTATTATTCTAAAGGAGGCATGGTGGCCAACATTGCCCTGTTGTTCAACATATTTTTTATTCTCGGCATCATGGCACAGCCCCAGTTACACACCGCGCTCACGCTTCCAGGCATTGCCGGCATTGTGCTAACCATGGGCATGGCCGTGGATGCCAACGTATTGATTTATGAACGGATACGCGAGGAAATGAAGCAAGGGCGAAACATCCGCGAAGCAATCAACAAAGGTTTTGAGAGGGCATTCGCTTCCATTTTCGACTCAAACCTCACCACGTTTTTAACGGCAATGTTCCTGTTCATTTTCGGGTCGGGCCCGATCCGCGGGTTTGCAATAACATTAATGATTGGTATTTCAACTTCGTTCTTCTCTGCGGTTTACATCTCGCGCGTGATCATTGAGTGGATGGTGCGCAAGGGTGATGAATCAAAAATATCTTTTCAAACCGGCATGAGCACCTTAGTGCCAAACGATGCCAACTTTGATTTTATGGGCGCCCGGAAAAAAGCCTACATCTTTTCTGGTTCATTCATCATTATCGGGTTTGTGCTGATTGCTATACAAGGTTTAAATTTTGGCGTGGACTTTAAAGGCGGCCGATCATACACGGTATCTTTTAAAAATGCTGTGGAGGCAACCGCTATGAAGGCAGGCCTTGGCGCTAGCTTTGAAAACACCGGGGTGGAAGTGAAGAACTATGGAAGCAATAATGTGATGAAAGTAACTACTTCCTATTTGGTTGACGATGAATCTGACCAAGCTGATGATAAAGTAAAAACCGCCCTGATAACCGGTGTGGCCAAACATACAGGCCTTGAGTTTGCAGAGAATGATGCTACTCTTGATGACAAACATTTCTCTATTTCATCATCCACGAAAGTGGGAGCAACCATTGCCGATGACATTAAGGATTCTGCCCTTTGGGCCAGTATGGCCTCTTTCGCAGGTATATTTATCTACATTCTGTTCCGGTTCAAGAAATGGCAATACAGCACAGGCGCTATTATTGCCCTCATTCATGATACACTCTTTGTCTTCTCGGCCTTTGCCATTGCCCGTGTGTTCGGTCTCTCCTTTGAAGTTGACCAGGTATTTGTGGCGGCCATTCTAACCATTATTGGATATTCCATCAACGACACGGTAATTATCTTCGACCGGATCAGGGAATACGTTAATTACGGTTCGCTGAAAGGGCAGGAGGTAATTTTCAATACGGCCATTAATCATACGCTCAGCCGCACGGTGATAACTTCGGGTGCAACCCTGCTGGTGGTGATTGTGCTGTTGATTTTTGGAGGTGAAGTGCTGAGGGGGTTCTCGTTTGCCTTGTTGGTGGGCATCGCCATTGGAACCTATTCTTCGATTTTTATCGCGGCACCTGTAATTATCGACCTTGATAAAAAGAAGTCTGCAGAAGTGAAAGTCTGATTGAATAGGGAAGGAAAACCAGTTTCATCACCGGTGTTCCCTTAGCATAATTTAAAGGGGCTGTCATAATTGGCTGCCTCTTTTTTCTTTCGCGCACAACAGAGCCTTGAACTTCGAAAGCAATTTTCTGGATACCGTGTTAATTCAAAAACCACTTCGGGGGTTGATTGCCTGGAAGTTCCGTCAGGATACGCAAAACAGAAATTATTTCGCTTTGTTCCTCAACATAGTACCTGGCGTTTGAACTTATAGATTTGCCCACCCGCACTGAATAGTGAGGTTTATCAATCAGGCTGAAAATATCCTCGTCCGTTTCTCCATCACCAATGGCTAATAAAAAATCAAAATGGAACCGGCCAAGCCAGCGCGAAACAAATTTGCCTTTATTGATTCCGTGTGTCCTGAACTCAAGCGTACAATCCTCATCAACGATCAGGAATTCATTCGAGAACGGCAACGCGCGAAAAGCAGCAAGAATTTGATCTATTTCCGGCTGAACTTTTTCCTCTATTTGCCGGTAGTGCCAACTAATGGAGTAGCGTTTTTCCTCAATGAAAGAACCTTCATGGCTAAAAACCAACGTTGTGAGCGGAGGAATTAATTTGGCCTTCCATTCTGTTGGCTCTGAAAAAAATGTTTGCCAGGCTTCGCCCGGCTCTTTAAAAAACCCACCATGCTCGGCCACTAAAATCAGGTTCAACCCCGATAGCCACAGATCGAGGCTCTCTTTCTCACGTCCGCTAATCACTACCACCTGATTGCGTGGATTATTGGCCAGGTTAGCCAAAATATTTTTTACTTCTTTGCCAGGAACAGCTTCGTTTGGATGTGGCTTTAAGGGGACCAGTGTTCCATCATAATCAAGTAGGATAATCCTCTTGGTTGAATGGGTGTAGGTTTTACTAAGGTCTGATATCGGGAGTTTTTCCATATTATACTACTGCTAACTACAGGGAAACAAGTTTGCGCCTAATCCTGATTTCAATTTTTTTTCTTTTCTCTTTACACCGTGTTCAATCCTAAATAGCATAAAGCACCGGCCACATAACCCATTAGGGCGAGAAGGGAAATGTTCTTTACATACCATATAAAATCTACTCGTTCCATTCCCATCACAGCAACGCCCGCAGCAGAACCAATTATCAATAAACTGCCACCTGTGCCGGCACAATAAGCCAGGTAGTGCCATAAAGTTGCATCGGGAGGATAGGTTTGAAGGGAATACATGCCCATGGTGGCAGCAACAAGTGGAACATTATCTACGATTGCAGATATGACACCGATGAGTGAGATGATTATCCTATTGTCTCCAATGAGAGTGTTCAATTGATTCGCGAAATGGTTGAGGATATGCATGGATTGCAAAGCGGCAACCGCAAGAAGTATTCCCAGAAAAAACAAAGCACTGGAAACATCAATCCGGGACAAGGCATAGGCTGCGGTAAATCTTTTTCTTTCAAACTCATCGGTCTCAGGATTGATGATTTCTGATACTAGCCATAAAGCCCCAAGGCCAAAAAGAATGCCCATGAACGGTGGCAAATGGGTAATTGTTTTAAAGACAGGAACAAACATCAAACTTCCTATTCCAAAAAAGAATATCTTCTTGCCTTGTGGCGATGGTTTTTCCTGATCGCCAAAGTCTTGTGGCCCGTCCACCCTCCCCTTCAATTTGAAAGACAAATAGATTAAAGGAACAAGGAGGCAAACCATGCTCGGTATGAACAAAGCAGTGATCACACGCCCCGATGAAATTTGGCCGCCTATCCACAACATAGTAGTGGTGACATCGCCAATGGGAGACCACGCCCCCCCGGCATTGGCAGCAATAATAATCACACCTGCGAAGTATAATTTCAGTTCCTTTTCTTTGATTAATTTCCGAAGTAGCGAAACCATCACGATTGCCGTTGTGAGGTTATCTAAAACAGCCGAGAGAAAGAATGTCACTAAACCAATAACCCATAGTAAAGACCTTTTGTCCTGGGTTACAATTTTATCGGTAATGATTCGGAAACCTCCATGTGCGTCAATTAACTCAACTATAGTCATGGCGCTCATGAGAAAAAATAGTATGGCTGAAATATCCGATAGGTGATGCCGCAATTCTTTTAGTAAAAAGCTCTTGAAGATATCATTGTCACCATTCTCCAGGCCCCGAATCTTTAGCGTAAAATATAAATCGGTTTGGGTGAGCATATCTCCAGGGCCGTATAAGGCAAAGAGCGTCCAACATAAGACGCCAGTCAACAGCGCAGAGGCTGCTTTATTAATATTGATTTTGTGTTCCAGCGCAATAGCGGTGTATCCTATCAAAAAAATCATAACAACAGCTATTTCCATAATTGGTTGATTTGTTTATTGTAGGAAGGTATTGATTACGGCTGTCTCGCTGTCAACGTTTATTCAACTTTAATGAATTTCTAATTATTGTATGAGCAAAAGAGCGCGGGGCTGCCTAAGTTTATACCATGAGCATTCTCTTAGTTGAAGATGAAATAAAAACCCTGAAGGTTTTGAAGCAAGGGCTGGAAGAAAATGGTTTTTTGGTTGATACTGCTGTTGATGGGAAAATAGGATTGTCGAAAGCGTTGGCCAATCACTATGAAATTATCATAACCGACATAGTCCTCCCCTTTATTAATGGTCATGAATTTACCAGAGCAATAAGAAAGGCCGGAATCGAAACACCCATTCTTATGCTCACAGCCCTAAGCACTACCGATGATGTTGTAAGCGGCTTCGAAAGCGGGGCCGATGATTATCTGATGAAACCATTTGCCTTTAAGGAATTGCTGGTGCGTATTCGAGCTCTGGTAAAAAGAACAGCCGGAAAATCTAAAGAAGACAATATTTTGAAAGCAGGAGATTTAGTGATTAACCTCGATTCTAAATCAGCAATCCGGGCGGGCAAGACCATTGAACTCACCCCAAAAGAATTCGCTTTATTAGAATATTTCATCCTGAACAAAAACAAGGTATTGTCAAAGAAAGAGCTGGCGCGTGATGTTTGGCAAGTAGATTTTGATACAGGCACCAACATGGTCGAAGTTTACGTAAACTACCTCCGAAATAAAATTGACCGTGACTTTGAACCAAGGCTAATTCATACCCAATTTGGTCATGGGTATATCCTGAAAGCGTAAAAAAAAGAAGATGAACCTGCGCACCAAACTGACTATGTTGTTTAGTTTATTGTGTTCGGGCATTCTTTTCTTGTCTTTTTCGGTCATCTACTTTTATTCTGAAAATTACCTAAAAGGCGAATACGAGAGAAGATTAACAGATAAAGCTATTACCACTGCCGTGTTACTGCTCAAAGTAGAAGAGATAGATTCAACGCTTCTGAAAACTATTGATCGGGCAAAGAAGGATAACTTGTATTTAGAAAACATTTCTATCCTGGACAATAAGAATATGGAAATTTACACAAACAACGATTCCATACATTTCAATACTTCAGGCCTCTTACTCCAGAAAATCAGAACGAATAAGCAAATGCTTTTCAAAGAAAATGAATTTGATATTGTGGGTTTAACCTACGACCATAAGGCCAATGAGTATATTGTTTTGGCTGGTGCAGTTGACACGCAACGTGAGGAAAAATTAAGGGAACTGCGCAACTTGTTAGTTTCCTTATTGGTGGTGCTGGTGTCGCTTGTTGCCCTAATCGGCTGGCTATATGCGGGAAGGGCATTAAGACCAATACAAAAAGTAATACTCCAGGTTGAGGGTCTTTCTACCTCCGATTTGACGCATCGCTTATCCGAACCCGTAACCAAAGATGAGATTGGAAACCTGATAGCTATTTTTAATAAACTATTAAGTCGGGTAGAAAATGCCTTTACACTTCAAAAGACTTTCGTTGCCAATGTGTCACACGAGTTGAAAAACCCGTTAACCAAAATTACTTCACAGTTAGAGGTGATTTCTCTCAAGGAAAGGACTCCCATGGAGTATCAGCAAATAATTAAATCAGTATTAGAGGATACCAAAGAATTAAACCAGCTATCAAATAGCTTACTCGACCTCGCTACGCTGAATGAAGACCACCGCTCGTTCACCATGTCGAAAATACGGGTGGATGAAATCATATGGGAGGTTAGGGAAAGAATTTTGACGGTTAACCCAAGCTATGAAATAGAGTTCTCCATTACGAAAATGCCTGAAGATGAAAATCAAATGATGGTTCTCGGAAATCCATATTTATTACGAACAGCCTTATCAAACCTCATAGAAAATGCATGCAAATTCTCCTTCGACCAGAAAGTAATTATTTCCTTGCTTTGTTCATTTACAGATATTACCGTTCGGATTATTAACAAGGGCCCAGGAATTCCAATTGAGTCATCTGCCAAAGTGTTTCAACCCTTCTTCCGATCCGACAATACGGCCAAGGTGAAAGGTTATGGTATTGGCTTGCCCCTGGCTGAAAAGATTATCTCCCTTCACAAAGGCAAACTTGATTTAGCGTCAATTCCAAATGAGACTACAGTCGCCTCGGTTATTTTGAGAGTCTCTAATTAAACTCTAATCCTTTTCTAATTAAAAATGGTTCCCAATGGACAATCATTCAACCACCTTTAGGTCTTCATAGTGAAGGTTTACATTTTTTTATCAATCTTCGTTTAACCCACATTGCAGCTTTTTGACACCGAACGAGAAATTTCAATTTTTTTTCGGCTAAAAATTCATCACTAGCCCGTACCCCCCTACGGGAGAATA
>JAYUHI010000558.1:0-2839 GCA_043767095.1 Bacteroidota bacterium | reverse complement strand
TGCGGCATGAACGAGAAGTTGGCGGGTTGCAAAAAACCTCGCGCAAAGCCGGTCACAAAAATTACGGAGTAAATAGGCAGCACTCCAAAACGTGGAATGAACGTGCTCGTCTCCAATGAAAAATAAACGAGCGCCACCGAACACATCACCAGCAGGCTGGCGCATAAAAGAATAATTTTTTTTCGCTCTGTGATATCCGCCATGTGCCCTGCATAAAGCGCAACACTTATTGCAGGGATAGCTTCCGCCAAACCAATCAGCCCAAGGGAAAGAGGATCTTTGGTGATTTGATACACTTGCCAGCCCACTACCACCATTTGAATTTGGATGGCCACGGTGATGCAAGTGCGGGCTGTTAGAAAAAACCGGAAGTCCCGCGACTGCAGGGCAGCGTATGCACTCATGAATCCTTAAAAGATTTTTTGGATGGCGGTCACGGACTTCTTCCTTCGCTCCTCCTGCGATCCACCGATCTCCACAAACGGCACTTTCGATTTTTCTATTTCATTTTTAAAGATGAACCAGAAATGTTCGCGCTTGTCGGGATGTTCACGCTGCGGATCGTTTTGCCAGGGCACATCTATATAGCATACCAAGTAGAGGTCGTAGGTTCGGGTGGCGTGCCTTTCCAAAATTTCTTCGGGGCAATTGCCATATTTATGCTCACTCCAGATTTTTATGGTTAACAAATTAGTATCGCAGATCAAAATCTTCTTTGCATCGTAGAGCCACTCATCTTCCATGCGGGTTTGGCCGTGAGCTATCTTCAATAAATCGGCTTGCTCATAGGGGCGGTTGAGTTTGTTCAGGAAACCACGGGCATACTCGGGCACCCAGGCTGTTTGAAAATGATTGGCCAGGTATTGTGAGAGATCGGTTTTACCGGTGCATTCGGGGCCGATAACACAAACGCGTTTAACACTGGGCTTGGAATCTGTTGTAGCTTGCATGAATGGATGGGATGAGGAATGCAATTTCGAAATTATTGGCGGAACTGGAAATTATCACACGTCCGCAATCGGGCGTTTATGTTCACTGGGGTACAACCTCAACTGAGGAAATCTATCAAACATTAAACCCATATTGATTTTTGAACCGCAATTGTATCACCCACCACCATTGTTTTCAGGGAGCCCTTTATCAATTTCCACCACCGCTCTCAAAATCAATTTAACACAACTAATATAAGTGGTTGGATTAACCTTTTCAAAATCGTCTGTGGGCTGGTGATAATCCGCGTGATCGGACACACCAAAATAAATAAAGGGAATGCTGGCGGAGTGGAATGGGCCATGATCGGATGAGAAAGTCCAGTTTTCTTTTCCTTTAAACCGGGAAGGGTCATCGTGACCAAAAATCATTTTGATGTTATCCTGTTCTTTCACTTTTTCAAGAAAGGGTTTGAGTTGGGGATAATAAAATGTGCCGCACGCCACTAACTGGTTACTATCGGCACGGGAAACCATGTCCATGTTGATGTTGGCAAGAATTTGATCAACTGGCTTGGTAGTTTCAACAAGCGCTTTCGCTCCCTGCAAACCCATTTCTTCCGCATCAAAGGCAACAAAAATCAAAGTATGAACAGGTCTATTCTTTTGAAAATATTCAGCCAAAGCAAACAAGGCAGAAACGCCTGAAGCATTATCATCGGCACCGTTATAAATTTTTCCATCCCGGATGCCTACATGATCGTAGTGGGCGGAGATCACTAAAACTTTTTGCGACTCAGCTTTTCCTTTGAGAACTCCAATAAGATTCACTCCATTTCGTTCCTCACCTCGCACAGAGAATTGAAAAGGCATTTCGTAATTACTATGACCCAATGATTCGAGCTTCAACTTTTTGAATTGCTCTTTGATGTATTTCCGGGCTTTGCTGTTTCCTGGGGTGCCTGTCCTTCTGCCTTCGAGCGAATCGGAAGCCAGGAACTTTAAATTTTCAATTAATGCCGTTTCATCAAAAAGTTGCTGGGCGAATCCCGTAAGTGAAAAACAAACAGTTGCAATAAGAAATACTTTCTTCATTGGATACGGATAAAAAAAAGGATGGTTAGCTGACTTGAACAGAAGTGCGTTACCGTTAAACTTTTACAGGAAAGAAGGATGCCAGCTTTTCGGCAACAAAATTTATTTCACTGGCCGTGTTGTATTTACTGAACGAGAAGCGCACCGCCCCTCTTTTCGAACCCGGATATAAAGCATTCAAAACATGCGAGCCTGTATTCGCCCCGCTGCTGCAGGCGCTTCCACCCGAGGCTGAGATTCCAGCCAGATCAAGATTGAAGAGCAGCATTTCATTTTCTTCCGATTCAGGGAGAGAAACATTCAACACCGTGTAGAGGCTTCTGTCCAGGTCGGCAGAATCTCCATGAAAATATACCCCTGGAATGTGTCCACATAACCGGTCAATCATATGTTGTTTTAGTTTTTTTATGTGCTGCTCATGGCTGGCCATATCGCGGTAGGCAATTTCTAATGCTTTCGCGAGGCCAATAATACCGTATGTGTTCTCTGTTCCTCCCCGCATGTTGCGCTCTTGTGCGCCACCATGCATCATAGGGCTGATCTTTTTATCCTTCCGGATATACATGAAGCCTATGCCTTTCGGGCCGTGAAATTTGTGAGCCGCTGCCGTCATGCCGCTCACATTCAACGTGCGCATGTCGTGAATATAATGACCAATCGTTTGAACGGTATCGGAGTGAAAGTAAGCATTCGCTTCCGCGCACATTTCTCCCACGCGTTTCAAGTCGAGCAAATTGCCGATCTCATTATTGGCGTGCATAAGTGAAACCAGCGAACCGGGAAATTGTTTGAGGAGGCTTTGCAGGTGCTCCATA
>JAYUHI010000557.1:0-6705 GCA_043767095.1 Bacteroidota bacterium | reverse complement strand
TAAATTCCAAACACTCAACAGCTTATAACAACAGAGCATTAGCAAAGTATAATCTTCAAGATTTTACGGGAGCCATTGAAGACTTCAATAAAGTAATTGAGGCAAATCCCTTTGATGCTGATGCTTATGTTAACAGGGGAGATGCTAAAGATGATCTAAAAAACTATCAGGGAGCGATTGAAGACTATAATAAAGCGATCGAGATTGATCCAAATAATGCGATTGCTTTTCACAATAGGGGTTTAGGTAAATATCATCTAAAAGACCTTAATGGGTCTATTGAAGACTATACTAAGTCTTTAAATATTAATCCAAAAGAGTTTAGAGCGTATATAAACAGGGGGAAAGCGAAGGATGACATTCTTGATCATCTGGGAGCAATTGATGACTACAATAAGGCAATTGAAATTGATCCGAAAAATGCAATTGCCTTTAACAATAGAGGCTTTACAAAAGCCCATTTAAAACAATACCGGGAAGCAATTGAGGACTATGATAAGGCCATAGAGATTGACCCTAAGTTTGCTGCTCCTTACAATAACAAAGGAGTAGCCGAGGCGGAGTTGCAAAATTACCCGGCAGCTATAGCAGACTATACTAAATCTCTTGAGATTGATCCAAAGAAAGCTAATGCTTATTACAACCGGGGAATCGCCAAAATCAAATCAGGGCAAAAGGAAAATGGCTGTTTGGATTTGAGTAAGGCTAAAGAATTAGGAGATGAAAAAGCTGATGAAGCACTCAAACAAAACTGCAATTAATTTTAAATTTTTCTTTCTCCGCGGGGTGTCCGCCCCGGCACCCTGCGGCAGTAGAGTTTTCATGGAAATAAATTACTTCAACAAAAACTGCCGAACCTCGTCCTCCCATTTTCTCTGTCTCCGCGGCTTGTCCACCCCGGCACCCAGCGGCAGTAAAGTTCTCATAACAATTTTACTTCAACAAAAACTGCCGCACCTCGTCCTCCCATTTTTGCGGATTGAATTGGTAAAGATTTTGATGGCCTGCGCCTTCATAGACCACCAGCTTTTTTTCGCTTTTAAGGTTTTCATAAATGCATAGGATTTCCTTTTCCTGAACCCGCACATCTTGTTTTCCCCATTGTAATAAAACAGGGCATTGAATTGTTGAAGCATACTCACAAGGCGAAAAATCAAAGGCCCAGTATCCTTGTTCAACTCCTCCCCAAAACGTTAACAACTGGGAGAGCGGAGTTGGCGGAAGGCCCATAATGCGCATGCGCCCAGCCACGGCATCGGGCAAAGATCCAAAAGGCATTTCCAAAATTAGTTTGTGTGCAGCCAGTTGAAAATCATGTTCCGCTTTAATAATAGACACAGCACCCATTGACGTTCCGTAAAGAACCAGGTTTTCATATCCTTCCTGTTTCATAAAATCAAACGCCAACTTCACTTCCTCTGCTTCTTCATAACCGACAGTGCAGTTGGTGCCATCGCTATCGCCATGGGCGCGAAAGTCAATGGATAATACCGAATAGCCGAGCCGGTGAAAGAACTCGGCCTGACCAACCAGGCTACCTTTGGTTCCGCCATGCCCGTGAAATAAAATCACCGCATTGGGTGTGCCTGCCTGTCCGGCAGGCAGGCTGTCACTTCGGATTATCCATCCTGAAATTTTAAGTTGATCCCTCGTCATTAAAGTTACTTCCTCAAAAGGTAAGGAAGGTCTGGCCTTGACTTCCGATTTTGGAAATTGATATCCAAAAAAAAGCATCTTCACTTTTTGCCCTATGCCCAATGTTTTAAGATCAACCTTTTCGGCACCGGGATAAAAATGGGTGAACTGCCACGCATGGAAAATGGCCATCACGTTAATTAAAATAAAAAGCGCGAGCAGGGTGTAAGCGGTTCTTTTAAGCCATTTCATAAAACAAATAATCTTCTAAAATGTTAAACATGAGCGGTCCGTTTCTTAATGCCCCCGGTTCATATAATCCCGGTAGTCCTGGGGTGTGTCCAGGTCAATTTCACCGCCATCGAAAGGAACCATCACTAATTCACGTTCCATTTTTTGCAAGACTTCACGGGCACCAGAGTGATCGCTGATCATCAATACATGGGAGAAAATGCTTCGGTCGAAAATAGCGGGCACGCCATACGTTCCATTGTATTGTGAGGCAATGGCCAGCGGCCTGCGCTTTTGGTAAACTTCGGCCAATGCATCAATATGATTGGACGTAAGCAGAGGTTGATCGCATACGATCACCATCACCGCCTGGACATTGTTGTATTGGTCTATGATTTTTTTAAGTCCTGCTTTTAAGGAGCAGCCCATACCTTTGGCCCAATCCGGATTTACCAACACACTCACGGGGCTCCCTGTCAACACGGCCTTGTGTTCGGTTACATTCGCCCCGAGCACAACTAAGATATTTGAAATATGAGAAGCAACAGCACAGCTTACAGTGTGTTCCAGCAAAGTTTTGCCATTCATGTTCAACATCTGTTTAGAAGTGCCCATGCGGCTGGAGTTACCTGCAGCGAGCAACACAATCGCCTGATCGTTGTATTGGGTCATTAAAATCAAACTTAGGTGAATAACTTTGAAAACAAAATCTTGATTGAGAACTGACCGTTATGAAATTTATTAGCTGTTTTATTTTAGGCTTTGATTTTTAACATCCACTCGGCTGCACTGTTCGCAAGCAGTGGAATCAAATTCTGTTTGGGGGCTTTAAAAGAGTGGTCGGCTCCTTCAAAAGAAACCAGCTTTGATTTCTTAAGGCCGTTGACTATTTTTTGAATGAGGGAAAAATCGGCCAGGGCATCGCGTGTGCCTTGCAGGAATAACATCGGCACTTTTACTTCATTTAAATGATCGGCCCGTTCAACACCGGGGTTTCCGGGCTGATGAAGCGGGAATCCAAAAAAAATAATTCCCATGACGGATGAAATTGGTTTGGAGGCCATTAGTTGTGAAGTCATTCGTCCCCCAAAAGATTTTCCGCCTGCAAACAGGGGCAGTCCCGCGAATTTTTTTTCAGCCATCAGAATGGCAGCCTCAATGGTGGCGTGTGCCACTGCCGGAAAATCGGGGCGGCCTTTTTTTTGTTCGATGAATGCAAAATTGAAACGCAGGGTAGCAATGGCGCGTTGATTCAATTCATCACTGGTTGACTTCATGAATGGATGATTCATGCCCGCACCGGCTCCGTGGGCAAGCACCAATATTGCTTTAGGATTCTCAGGTGTATTTATTTCTCCCGTTACCGAACCGATTTTCTCTGATACTTTTATTTTCATAATCTCGACATATGAATAATAGCCTGACGGACGTTCTCTGAAAGTTCTGCTAAATCTGATTCAGATATCATTTCATCTCCAAGCTGGGCCGCAATGATCCATGCATACTTTGAGCCCGACATTGAATCGTATCTTCTTGCAATGTGTTTATCGAAATTATTTATGGCTTTATAAAGCAGATGATACGATTCACGATTGTCTCGAACTTTCTCTTTCCAGTCGTTCAAAACGGAATCGGCATTATATAATCCTTTGGCAAATTCTTTTTGAAGGCCTATTTCAATAATTTGTCGTGCAATCTTTTTATCTCTTTTCGACAACTCCATGACCTATCTTATTATTTAGGAGTCAAAATTAAATGCTCTTTGAGCATACATCTCACCTATTCTTTATTTTTCTTTCAAAATCAAATGCCCTTCTGCTGCGCGCAATGCTGCCTTTGTTCCATTCTTCCTTAAGGCGCTCATTCATTTCTCCTTTTGAAGTGAAATGAAAATTGCCACAATCCTCACATTGATAAACATTAACGGGGCCATTTCCGGGAGAGTGATTATTTCTTATCCACGCATCAATCAGTGCGTCTTCGGCCAATGTCATCGACAAATAAATTACTTTTCCGGAGGAGCATCGTTTCATCATTGTACCAGAACCAATTGAATATTATTTCCGCAGGTATCATCAAACACGGCCAGAATTGCCGGACCCATTTTAGTTGGCTTCATGCTAAAGGCAACACCCAACTTTTCTAACCGGTTGCACTCTTTCTCAAAAATGCAATTAACCGCAAAGTTCGCAAAGAAAGTTAACTTCAAAGAACACGAAGGAATAGACCTTTGCGGTTCTTTGCACATAACTAAATATTCCACCAGTATGTCCACTTCACTACTAAGGCTCGGTTCTTCACATTGAAATTCTCGGGTAAATAATTGTCGGTGTAAACGATAAAGAAATCGGAGGCTGGCTTGTAACGCCACTGTAGCCTGGCATTCAGGTTTACATTTTTGCTTTGTTCGTTATATTGGGTGAAAGCTGTGAGAAAAAATTTATTCGTGAGCGTTACATCCAGCCGGGGACTAATCAACCAAAAGTTAGTTAATCCCCAGGGTTGCGGAAGGTTAAGGTTATTGTAACTGGCGTTCACCGTTATGGATGCGTATGGTTGAAATCGGTAGCCCATTTCTGTTGTAAAAGTAAAACGAGTGCTGTTTAAATAGTAGCCCCCATACCGGGCCGATAGTAAATAAGTGAACAGTCGTTGAGGCTTCGAAATAAAATCGAAACCCACCGCATTCCAATGATGCCGTGTGCCAGATTGAATCTTAGGTTTTCCGGAATTGGTAGGATCGAACGGAAATAAAACTTCAATGAAATTCCTGGCCATCCAGGCCGTGAAGTTAGATCGTTGCCTGGATGTGATGTTGTATGCCGCAATCATTTCGTTGTCGGTCTTTCCGATTGTATCGTTTCGAAAGTAAGTCATCATCGCCAATGGACCGTGGCTAAGAATTTTTCCGCCTCTCGGGAAAAACAATTTGGTAAACTGCGGGTTGATTTTAAAATATCCTTTGCGCTGCAGGTAGCCTGTCTCAGCATTATAATTTTTTCCGACATACTCGTGCTGCCAGGTAATGTTCCATTTGCGGCTGAAGTAGGTAAGGTTACCGGCTTGCACAAAGTCATCTCCTGAAGCAACTGGACTGAATGACTTCAGGAAAAGCGCCTTGCCTGTCCAGTAATTATTGGATGAAGCAAGGTTGTATTCCAGGCCTACATTCCGGTTGTACTTTGAATATTTTTGTTCTGCCGTAGAAAGATCAGGCCCAGACTGCCGGTTCACAAATATTATCCCGATGTTGGAGCGGGAGAATACCCTTCGTTGAATGGCGAATGTAGAGAAATGCTGTTCCTGTAAATTTAACGTGTCAACCGATTTGGTTTTCATATACATGCCGCCCAGGCGCCAGTTCCGGTTGAGCTTGCCGCTAAGCCTGGCCCCATACGTGATGGTGACATTCTTATACTCGCTGGTGCCTGTTTGCACCAGCCCAATTCTTCTTGAGAAAAACGGCCGCACATTTTGATATCCGAAATTACCAAACAGGTCTCCGTTCTCTAAAAAAAACTGCCTGCGCTCTGGAAAGATTAATTCAAACCGCTCCAGGTTAGGCACCTGCCTGTCAACTTCCACTTGTGAGAAATCAGGATTAATGGTAAGATCAAGATTGAGCGATGAAGTGAGAGCGATTTTGGCATCACCACCAACAGCGGTTTTGTAGACGGTGGATTTATTATTTTCATAATCCCTCGATCCCCGCTGTAAAACATACGGGATCAACGACACATTTACACCCGGTTCGGGTGGAGCCTGATCCCAAACCAATACACCAGTGTAAGCCAGAGAGGCGGTGGGGAATTGCCGGGGCACAGGGGCCCAGCTTGATTTTTCTGTTGTAAGCAAATCATTCCTGCCGAAATTGATGCCCCACCTCGAAATCCCTTTCTTGTAGCGGATGCTCTTGAATGGAATGGCCGCCTCAAACACCCAGCGGTCATTAAAATATTGAGTGGCCGATGTCCAGCGGTTATCCCAGCTCGCATCGTTTTTCCCGCCTTCATACAGCATGCCGTCCCACTGGGCGCCTGCCGCATTCGCACCGAACGTAAAGCCGTTGGTTTGGTCTTCGAATGTATCTATGAAAAAAATAAAGTTGTCGTTGCGGGGAAAGGTCCAATCGCGCCTGAGCGACTCCACCATGTATTTCCAACCTCCATGAAAACAGGTGGCCACGATATAAAGATTATCAGCATCGTAGGTCATGCGCACTTCAGTTTTTACATCAGCCATGCTGGTGTCCATCGGTGTTACCATAAAAAAATCTTTGGCCACTGCACAATCCTTCCAAACCGGGTCATCATCATTTCCATCGATAACCGGTGTTGATGTAGCTTTGGATATTGAAAGTTGGTAAGATTCATTTTTCTTCTGCCCGATGACGAAGAATGAACCAAAGGCCAAAGTAAGCAGCACTATCCTTCTAAACATTTCTCTCACTTGATTTAATAAATGATACTACACAGAATTTTGTGAACTGCACATTAAGTCATTTGGTTAAGCTTTTAATTTTGAACCACATAGATACATAGGCACATAGGTCTGCAGATAGGTTTTTTCTATGTGTGCATTACTATGCGGACTATGTGTCTATGTGGTAAAAAGCGAATAGAACGACATTCCACAATTCCAATCGATCGAAAATTTAAAGGTTAAGAGTTTTTGATCTAAAAGCAATGAGAAGATGGAGGGACGGGGAAGTTTACATTTTATGCCCTATTAAAATCATCTTGCAGGCGAACGATGTCGTTTTCATCGGACGGGTTTTGCGGATCGGTATGTTGCCAGATTTCGGCCACAGCCCCCCAACTATTTTGTAAACCAACCAGG
>JAYUHI010000556.1:0-2844 GCA_043767095.1 Bacteroidota bacterium | reverse complement strand
ATTGTCCACAACATCGCCTTGCAGGTATCGGTAGTCTCCCGTGGGGGTCAAAAATGTGCCTGTCACTTTACTGTAAGATTGTTTAAAGATTCCCATGGCTACATACTTTTCCGTTGGCGACTGAAACTCAAGAGAATACTTTCCGGAAAAATCCAACTCAGTTTCTTCATTGGCAAAGCGAAACGTGTCGCCAAAGGTTGCCGAAAAGGGAAATGTGTTTTTGGGGTCGTAGTTTTTGATGAAGGTGCCCGTCAGTTTTCCATCTTCAATTTTTGCCCTTAGTTCAGAATCAAAAATATGCATTGTGATGCGAACCGAATCACCTGTCACAGTGATTTCATCGAGGGCCAATCGTTCTTCTGCGTTCAGCACAAAAATTTTGTATCGGCCATTTGTTTCTTGCACATCAAACCCAAAAGGAAGTTGTTGGCCTTGCATCTCGATCACCCCTCGCCATAAGCCTGCTTTCAGTTTGGAATTTTTAGGATTGCACCCCGCCACAAGTGCCGTAATGACAACGAAAAGAAAAAACCTCATTACCTATTTTTTTATGTTGAAGATAAAACACAAAAATGCGACAAATCATTCTAAATTCGTTGCAACCTTTTCAATTATCAATTATCAATTTTCAATTAAATCCATCTATGCTAAAGAATTTAAAAGTGATCGAGCTGGCTTCGGTGCTGGCAGGCCCCAGTGTAGGGCAATTTTTTGCTGAGCTTGGCGCGGATGTAATCAAAGTGGAAAACCTAAAAACGGGTGGCGATGTTACGCGAAGTTGGAAAACACCAGGAGAAAATACGGACGACCGCTCGGCTTATTTCTGCTCAGTGAATTGGGGAAAGAAGTCAGTTGCCGTTGATCTAAATACCACCGAAGGAAAATCAGTCGTTCAAAAGTTGGCCACCAAAAGTGATATTGTAATTGCAAGTTACAAACCAGGTGATGCTGCAAAGTTGGGTGTTGCTTATGAACAACTAACATCCACCAACAGACAACTGATCTACGGACAAATCACTGGCTACGGATCGGATAATGATCGGGTTGGGTACGATGCGGTGATACAAGCCGAAAGTGGCTTTGTGGATTTGAATGGTGAAGAAAATGGAGAACCGATAAAAATGCCGATAGCCCTGATTGACGTTCTCGCGGGCCACCACCTTAAGGAAGGGTTGTTGCTTGCTTTGTTGCACCGCGAAAGAACAGGCGAAGGTAGTTTGGTGGAAGTATCGTTGATACAAGCGGCTGTTTCTTCGTTGGTCAATCAGGCTTCTAATTGGTTGGTTGGAAAAAAACTTCCTGTGCGGCAAGGCTCTGCGCATCCAAACATTGCCCCGTATGGGGAATCGTTTATCACCAAAGACAACAAGCGTGTGTTGCTTGCTGTGGGAAATGATAGACAGTTTTTTGATTTGATAAAAGTACTTGGCATTGGGCATGAGGGATTGGGCATTGGGCATGAGGTATGGGGAAGTAAATTTTCAACTAACCAGCTACGGGTAGAAAACAGAACGGCTTTGAATATTTTGTTACAAGACCGGATTGGTAAAATGGAATCGAAGTTTTTTCTTGACAAGACGAACGCACATAAAATTCCGGCCGGTATCATTCAAAACGTGAAGGAAGTTTTTGAGATGAAGGAAGCGAACGAACTGTTGATACAAGCAGAGGTCTTATTGGAGTTAGGGGATTTGCTGCATCATCGGCAAGCTGGAACCGCCATGATCTTATGCAGCCACCACATTTTGGAGAGCATACAGAGGAGGTTTTGAAAATGCTACACTCTTCTGGTTGATTCGTTATTCGCCATTCTGCACGCAGGCTAAATTTTTATTTGAATAACTTGTTCTCCAATTAATCACTAAACAAAATGAAATTTACAGCACTGCTATTTTGCACTTGGTCATTATTGATGGCAGAAGTGCAAGGACAAAAAATGGAGGGGCTTGATAAGAGCCCAATGGATAGGGCCTACTATCCGGATAATTTTGCCCATGATCGGAAATTTGCGCCTGCATTGATCGCAGGCATGCCCGCTATGGTGAAAGTTACCTACAGCCGCCCTCCAAAAAATGGACGAGAAGTATTCGGAAAACTTGTTCCCTACAATGAAGTATGGCGCACGGGTGCCAATGAAGCTACGGAAATCAAATTCTACCAGGATGTAATCATTCAAGGCAAAACTGTAAAGGCAGGGACGTATTCGCTTTTCACCATCCCAAAGGCAAACGAGTGGACAATTATTTTAAATAGCGATCTTGATTTTTGGGGAGCATATAGTTACGACCCAGCGCATGATGTGTTGAGGGTTACTGTGCCTGTGAAGAAAGCGGAAGAAGCAATCGAAAACTTTTCCATCAGATTTAGAAAGGGAAATAGTAACGAAGCGATCATGATGCTTGGCTGGGACACCACGCTGATAGAAGTGTTGATTTCATTTTAGATCACAGACAAAAATAAACGCGAGCGGGTCAATTCCCCGCCTCAATGCCAAGCCCATCAATCCGGTACGGGTTGATTTTTTCAAAGCGCAATTTGAATGTGCCAATAAGGCCATCGCCATTGTTGAGCACCATATCGAGGTTTTCATTAGAGGATTTTATCGAGATGATTTTACTGCCGCCAAAATCCTGGTGCAGCATCGAGAACATTTTTGCTTTGGCTTCCAGCTTATCGGCCTCTTTCAATTCTTCCTTCGAGGTGGACACCTTGCCATCTTCGTTGGCTTGCACTTTTCGGGTTTGCTGTTTGTCGATCAGCGACTGGGTGAAATTTTCTTTGATGAACTTGATCCATTGTTGTTTGTCGTCAAGGCCGATTACACGATGCAATTCGCGGGCACGG
>JAYUHI010000555.1:0-2844 GCA_043767095.1 Bacteroidota bacterium | reverse complement strand
ATTAAAAAAAACGTTTCCTGAAATTCGCTCAATCCAGCAGGCGTGGTTAGTATTTCGTGGAATTGAATGTCGTCCATAAACCAGCGGATGTAGTTCGAGTCCCAGGTGATGGAAAAAACATGAAACTCATCATTGAAAATACCGCTGGAGAGTGAATAGTTGCCGCCATAGCTGGCAGAAGACCCAGCGTGGTCCCAATGAGCCGTTCCAAGTATTGTGTTTTCCCTTCCACTTCCTCCTATCATCTCCATAATATCTATTTCGCCACAAGCCGGCCACCCCACGGTATTGATATTCGAGCCCAGCATCCAGATAGCAGACCATATTCCCTGACCTTTAGGCAGTGCAGCCCGCACATCAACCCGCTCATATTTAAAATCGAGTTTACCCTTAGTAATCATTCTTGATGAAGTATAATTCTTTCCCCCCGAAAATTCAGACTTTGCTTCAATAACCAAATTGCCATCAAGAATGAGGGCGTTTTCTTTTTGGTAATACTCCAACTCATTATTACCCCAGTTGCAAACATTGGGGCAACCATCGCCCAGCTCGAATGTCCATTTGTCTTCATTTACAGTTACGCCATCAAACTCATCGCTCCAAATCATATTCATCCCTGTATAACTTAAGGGTGTTGAGTATCCTGAGGCTGGAATGTTGATAAAAATATCCACGGTGATTGATTTTGACTCTGAGATGAAAAGGGTTTCATCGGCATGAGCCTGAACGGTGATGGTATATGCACCTGATTCCAGGTAGGTGTGGGAAATCGATCCGAAATCAGATTTTACAGGAACCTCATTGTTCGTATCGCCAAAGAAGAATTTAAAGTACTTGGCATTCTCGGCTTCGGCAATAATAGTCACCTCGCCCGATCCATCATCGCTAATCTCGGTTGTAATGGTGAGATTTGAAGGGATCGCTAATGATGCATCATCCTTGCTGCATTGAGTTAGTAAGAGGAGTTACGCAAAACTTTGTTTTTGATGCAAAATTGATGGATATAACCTGTGATTTTGTAGAAATTTTAAAGATCGTGCGTAAGTCCACCTAGTAATTTTGTGAAGATGATTTCCTGTCATTGAGTTTTGAACCACATAGCCACATAGTTACATAGAAATACACACATAGATTAGGTCAAAACTATGTGAAAAACCTATGTGCCTATGTTCTATGTGGTTCAGAATTGGGCTTAATCATTAGCTTCCACAAAAATTCGTGTAGAACCAAAAAATAGTTGATTCGTTAATAGTTTTCCGAACTTCGGGAGGTTAAAAGGTTGTCTGTAGTTTTGTCAAAATCCCAAATCTGAAATTTTGAAATCTGAAATTTCATCCCGCCTTCCCGATATCGGCACCAGCATCTTCACCGTCATGAGCAAAATGGCGCTGGAGCATGGAGCCATTAATCTCTCGCAGGGGTTTCCTGATTTTCCAATCGACCCAAAACTTATTCAGTTAGTAAGCAAGGCTATGGCCGAGGGCCACAATCAATATGCACCCATGCCTGGTCATCCGGCATTGAAGAAAAAGATTGCTGATTTAGTTCAGAAGACTTATCAACGGGCCACCGATCCCGATTCAGAAGTCCTGATTACTGCCGGTGGAACGCAGGCCATCTTCTCTACTGTCTCAGCATTTATTCAGGCTGGCGATGAAGTTATTATTTTCGATCCCAGTTACGATTGTTATGATCCGGCCGTTCGATTGAATGGCGGTGTGCCGGTTCATATCAATTTGCTTCCTCCCGATTTTTCCATTCCGTGGGATGAAGTGCGTTCAAAAATAAACAGCCGTACGAAGGCCATCATGATCAACACTCCGCATAATCCCTGCGGCTCCGTGTTATCGGATGCGGACATGAAGAAGTTATCGTCAATAGCTAATGAATTTGATTTGTTGGTTTTTTCGGATGAAGTTTATGAGAGGATTATTTTCGATGGACAAACCCACAACAGCGTTTTGAAATATCCGGGGTTAAGCACCCGAAGCGTTGCCGTTTTTTCTTTCGGGAAAACATTTCATGCTACTGGTTGGAAAATTGGTTACACCGTTGCCCCTGTTCACCTCACCACCGAAATCCGGAAGGCACATCAGTTTATCACCTTCAGCGTGAACACCCCCATGCAGGTGGCACTGGCTGAATATCTGGACGATCATTCCCATATTCTTTCTTTAGCCAAATTTTACCAGGCCAGGCGCGATTTCTTCCTGGAACAAATCAAAGGCTGTTCGTTCAAACCCTTGCCCTGCTCCGGTTCATATTTCCAACTACTTTCTTATGAAGCAACGTCCCGCGAAAGCGATTGGACGATGGCCGAACGCTTAACCAAAGAATTTAAAGTTGCCTCCATTCCCGTGTCTGTATTCTATAAAGATCAATCCGATCACAAACTGCTGCGCTTCTGCTTTGCCAAGAAGGAAGAGACGCTGGAGAAAGCGGGAAGAATTTTGAGAGGGGTGTAGTTCCGCACGGAGAGCACACCTGCCTGTCGGCAGACGTCGGCAGACAGGGAGTTCACACGGGACTGACCAAAGGGAGTTTGTCAGGTTGAGCCTGTCGAAACCGGTTTTTTGAAACGGAATCGCCTTCGACAAGCTCAGGCTGACATTTACCTTATTACTTTTTAGTCGGCCTCACAGGAGAATATCATTTGTGGAGTCACAGAGAATATCATTTGTCTTTCCTCCGTGTACTTCGTGTACTCCGTGCGCAGCCTATCTGCCGAGAGGAGGGTGTGTGAACTTCCCTCCATTTTCTCCAAAAAACCCTCCTTTTACTCCTCCTGGTAACATATTAGTCATTGAATGTAACATCAGTGTTAGCCCCGCCCCATTCCGGCTA
>JAYUHI010000554.1:0-6712 GCA_043767095.1 Bacteroidota bacterium | reverse complement strand
CAACCCAAAACAATTGCAGCGTTGCTTTAGAATTGCCCGATGATTATTTAGGAGAAGAGCTTGAGCTTATTGTATTCAAAAAGAAGGAAGGCCTGGTGAAAGAAAAGTCCAAAACAACTATGGCTGATTTCTGGAATGTTATTTCTGACGAAACTGCAAAAAAACTTCAGGAAAATGTAAGTAAAATAAGGGCAGAATGGGAAAGAGGTATTTGATTGACAGTAATTCAATCATTGATTTTTGCAATGGAAAAATGCCTGTCGGTGGAAAGGAGTTATTACTTGGTATTGAACCTGAAATGTCTATCATTACCAATATTGAACTCTTTGCTACAAAAGACATTTCGGAGCAAGAGTATCTTTTATTAAAAAAATTTGTCGCAATAGCTATTGTGCATCCTGTTAATACAGACCTTATACAAAACACCATAGATATTCGTCAAAACCATAAGATTAAGCTCCCTGATGCCATCATTGCCGCAACAGCTTTAACCTATGGACTTACTTTGATTTCAAGGAACACCAAAGATTTTAAAAACGTTTCTGGGCTTCAGACAATCGACCCGCATTCCTTGTAATTCAAATCTTACTTCACCACCGGGTATGGAAATACCGACTTCAGGGTAATCCGCTTTCCTGTTTCCTGTGATTCACGCGTTGCCTCCATCACTTCAAGAACATGAAGGGCATGAGCGGCATTGATGAGGGGTTCAATTCCTGTAGCCATACTTTCTGAAATAACTGAAGCACCCTGCTGCCACACATAAGTTCCGGGATCTGGCACATAGCGAACGATATTTTCATTTTCAACGGTTGCCATATCCACTCCGGTAGGCGCCCAGTCATATCCGATCATGTTCATATTTCCTTTCGTTCCCCAAATAGAGATAGTGGGTCTGTCTTGTCCGGCCCCTTGATGGCCATACGGATCAAAATAATTGAAACCGCATTGCACATGGGAGAGGGTGCCATTACCATGATCCATCAGCACCATGGCGTTGTCTTCTGCTTCTACTTTTATCTTGCCTTTATTATCCACCTGGCGCTCAGGGGTAACAATGCTGGTCATGCCGACAACCGATTTTGCCGGCCCTAACAAACCTGTTATGGTCGCGATGTTGTAAACGCCTAAGTCTGGTAAACTGCCACCTCCCTTTTCATAGAAAAATGCCGACCACGTGGGGCCGAGATGGCCGTAGTGTGCATGGGCAGAAGAAACTTTTCCCAACTTGCCTTCCTGAATGGCCCTTGACATGAAGGCAAACTGCGGACTGTTAACCACGGCAGGTGCGCCCCAAATTCTCAACCCTTTACTTTTCGCAAGATCCAAAAGTTCGCGGCCGTCTTTGTACGTATTGGCCATCGGCTTTTCGCTCCATACGTTGCGGCCTGCTAACAGGGCTTGTTTGTTGAGTCGTCCATGTTCCTGCATGTCCGTAAGCGTAAGCATCAAATCAAACTTGGGCCCGGCCAGTAGTTGGTCAATGTGGGGGAAATAATTTGGGATGTTATATTTTTCTGCGGCCTTCTTCGCCCTTTCGGGGATTATATCGCAAGCCGAAACCAATTCCACAAAGGGCGACTTTGAAATGTGCGGGAAGTATTGAGTGGACACACTTCCGCAACCAATCACTGCAATTTTTATTTTACGATCAGCAATGCCGAAGACTTTAGCGTGAGCAGCTAAGGGAGCGAGAATGGAGGCAGCAGCTACCTGGGTGGTGTATGAGAGGAATTGTTTGCGGGAGATTTTGGGCATAATGTTATCAGAATTCAAATTTAGGGAGCGGAAATCGAATTGGTAACAGAATACCAATACCACCAACCACCATCCCACCAGTAAATGTCATAGGCAATATTAATGTTGCCCGTATCAGCATCATAGGTACCATTTCCAGTTTGTATGAATTTGTAAGAGTAACCATCCCATGCCTCTCCAACTTCTTGCTCGCCAAAAAAAGCCTCTCCTGTTAATGAACCTGGTGAATCGGGTGTTAAGGTGAGCGTAAGGTTAAACTCAGCGTAATCAATAAGGTCGCCACTAACGGTTACGGTATTGTTGGCTTTATCCACAACGCCTACAGCAGGTTTTTCTACCACCGACCCCCAGTCGACTGCGTTTATTAACTCAGTTGTGTGAAAGATGCATAGTGGGCTTCCACTACAATCATCGTCAAGAATGTTGAAGGTGATTGATCGGTTTTTCTGTTCGGTAGCTCCTAGCCCAATTCCTATTTCGGTATTGCTTATCGTGCTTATGCTAACTTCAAAAGTTCGTTCTAAGTCATTTCCAATGTCTTCATTAACTGTTTTTACCCAGATGGTATCGGAAAAGAACCTTCCTGATTTTATCTTAATATTATCTGAAGGTGTCACAGTAAAATCAACATCCTTTTGTGCATTTGTCGCGGATACATTGAGTGTAAATGAAATATCCTCATTGTATGGATTGAATGCCCAAAGCTGAATTAAAAGTGGGTAGCCGTCTTCGCTAAATACCTTTTCGTTAAGGGTGACGAAATCATTCCCTCTAAAAGAAACAAATTCAAAAATCGGATCAACAATTTTTTCATCCTCCTTGCAGGAAAATACTGCGAATGAAAGGGCGGCAATGAGCGCTAATATTTTTTTCATTTTCATGACTTTTGATCGTTAAAATTATTCGGGTTTATACAACCACATCACTTCATTGATGTTGTCTGTTGCAAACTGCCTGGCGATGGCAGCAGTTACGTTGGCTGTGTTGAGTTGCAACTCATCTTGCGGGTACATCCACCGCTTGGGTATTAAGCCGTTGTTCAGTATGCCGCCTTCGTCCACCCTGAATTCCGGGAAGCCGGTGCGCAGTTGGTTGTAGAAGGGCTCCCAGCCGCCATTCAAAAAATAGTTGATGTACTTTTGAGTAATGATCTGCTCAAGGCCATTTACTCCTTCATCGTTTTCATAGCCAACTTGATAGAGGTCCAGGTAATCATCCTGATCAGAGGAACTGAAATTATAGAAACTCATCGAAGCCCTGATGCCTTCGTTATAATGGTCTTCGGGGTCGTCTGCTGTCCACTCGTGATAGGCCGCTTCCGCCAACGTAAATTCAACTTCAGCATAACTTAACAAAACACTGGGCTCATTAACCGGATCGAGATAATATCGGGAATCAACGCGTGAGGCTTCTCCATTCACCAGCCGTTGGGTGTTGGTTGCAAGTGGAGCACTGCCGCCCAAGCCTCCGTACGCATCAAAATCATCATCGTCCAATTCGTCTTCAATGCTTTGAGGTGTCGGATCAGCAAAAGTAAATAGCCGGGGGTCTTCCAGCATTTTCAAGAGATCAACAAACGACTCTTCCATGTAATAGGCAGTCTTGAAATTGTTGTTGTTCAGGTAGGGATAGCGATTGTTAACCGCATCCTGAAACTGTAAAGCGGCATTGTCGCCATTGGATTCAAAAATCGGGTAGGTGTCAGGGTTATCCACAATAGTCTTAAACCGATTGACAACATCGAGCGCGGTGTTGGCTTCCTTGTGCGCCAAGCTGATTAGAATGCGCAAGGTGTATGAGTTGATCAACTTTTTCCACTGTGTAATGTCTCCACCATAAATTACATCACCGGTTATAGCACCGTTGTCGGCATCCAGCGATGCGTTGGCCAGATCCAGATCATCCAGCACCTTCAGGTAAATATCTTCCTGCAGATCATAAGTAGGATTGAATACACCTCCGGATGCCAGGAGTGCATTGCTGTAGGGCACATCGCCAAATACCTTTGTGATCTCAATAATATTATAGGACTTTAAAAAAAGTGCCAGGGCTTTATAGTTTTCAAGCCCAACCCGATCCGCTTCTTCTTCCATCTTCACAATCTGGCGCAGGATGTTGTACCGCTCGAAACCAGCCCGTTGCCAGCCGTAATATTGTTCGTCAGCGGTTCCATCGGTAAACACCATCATGCGCGAGGCCAGCATGGCGCTAACTTGTATTACATTGAAAGTAGAGGTTTCAATATTGGTCAACAATAAACCGGGGTGGGTTTGTGTTGGCCGGTTCGGGTCAATTTGCATTTCGCTGAAGTCTTTGCAGGCGATGGCAAAGAAAAGTGTGGAAATGACTGCTACATATTTTATCGTTTTCATAATCGTTGTCGCTTTAAATTAAAAAGTGAAATTCAGGTTGAAGCCCATGTTGCGGGTAGATGGCGTTTGCAGGTTGTCGCTCCCGGGATCAGGATCAACCTCCGGCATCTTCGACCACAGCACCAGGTTCCTTCCCACCAGCGAGATAGAAGTTCGGGTGAAAAATGTTTTGACCAATACCTTTTTAGGAAGATTGTACGTGAGAGTAATCTCCCGCAGTTTCATAAAGGACTGGCTGTAATAGTGATTATTCAAATAGGGATTGCTGGTATTAACGTTCCAGCTAATGTAATTAACCGGTGTGGTGTTGGGCGCAAGGAGGGGCTGGAGAACGCGTCAATTGCCAAGGTGGCCGGGGTGCTTGACGTTAATCCGAGTTTGGTTATCCACTATTTTAAAACCAAACAAGACCTGATTCACGGCCTGATTGAATTTATATTAGAGCAGTACCGGTTAATTTACAATCCTGAAAACGGCACCCTGAACCCTAAAGAGAGGTTAAAGAAAACTATCCTGAACCTGTTTTCCCGGAAGTGGGACAAATTGATTGATGACGGGGTTTTCTACAGCAGTTTCTCCCTTATTTTTCGGGATAGGACATTAAAGGCCCATTATAAAAGTATCCATGATCACCTCAGGCAAATGCTGACCGACACATTGGCGGAGGCCAAAAATAATAAGGTGATTAAAATCAACGATGTTGAAAAAACAGCCGATGTCATTTTTGTTTTGATTGAGGGGGCTTATTACTACCTCAGCATGGTTTCAAGCAAAACAGAATACAAAAAACGAATGGATCATTATCAAAAATCCGTGCTTGCGATGTTAGGTTTGAAATAATCTCGCTTATTTATTCCGGTTATAAAAGATAGCAAACATGCCTATCATTGCCCATGCCGCATTCACAAAAATGCTGGGATAATCCTGTTGGTGAAGCGAGTTTACAATCAAACAGCCACCGCCCAAAACATTCAGAATTTGGTAGAGCGGTTTATCGGCCTTCAATTTTTTGATGCTCAGCAATAAGTAGGCGGAGATGTAAAATATGGTGCCTATCCATCCGATTATTTCGTGCATATAGTAAAGAGTTAAGTTAATCCTACTTTGTCATATTACTCCACTAACCCAGACAGGGTTCTGAAAACCCTGTCAGGGTTCGATAAAAAACTATAGTTTTCATCATGTGACAAAGTTGAGTTAATTTCCCGCTCTGTAAACAACAAATCAGTTAAAGAACCTGAAGTAGTTCTGGCAACTTCAAAAATCAACATTCTTAATTCCCTTCCTTACGGCAGGCAGGAAATTTGAATTTCGAATGATGATTAACGATTTTTGATTTAAGAAGTAAACTCAATTAAAGAACCTAAAGTAGTTCCAGGCAACTTCAAAAATCAACATTCAAAAATCAACATTCTTAAATCCATTCCTCCCGATGTTTCGGGACGACAGGCAAGAAATTTGAATATCGAATGATGATTAACGAATTTTGAATGTTGAAGTAGAATTATTAATCCATCAAAAGAACATGAACCAACCAAACCTCTGGGGCATAGACCTGGGTGGCACCAAAGTGGAAGGTGTCATTTTAAAATCAGCCGATGAGCCTGAAATACTTTTTCGGCATCGGTTGTCCACGGAGCGGGAGAAGGGTTATGATCATATCATAAGTCAAATTCAAACGCTGGTTGAAAAGATGGAAAACTTTGCCGGCTATAAGCCAACATTTATTGGCATGGGCACCCCTGGCGCTGTTGATCCAAAGCTGGGAACTATCAAGAACAGCAACTCCACCAGTTTGATCGGCAAGCCTTTAAAAAAAGACCTGGAAGATTTAATTGGCGCTAAGTTTCAATTGGAGAACGATGCAAACTGTTTTGCCCTGGCTGAAACCCGTATGGGTATAGTGAAAGAAAAATTCCCGAATGCCAAAGTTGTGTTTGGCGTGATCATGGGAACCGGTGTGGGCGGTGGCGTGGTGGTGAACGGGCAAACCATCAACGGCCTCCAATCTATAGGAGGAGAATGGGGCCATAATTTTTTGGATGAATCCGGAGGACCATGTTACTGTGGAAAAACCGGTTGCGTGGAGCAAGTGCTTTCCGGGCCCTCGCTGGAGAAATTCTATCAGAACATTAGCGGCATCAAAAAAGACATGAAGGATATTTATGCCGGTCATCTTGCCGGCACTGATGTCTTTGCTTCTCAAACCATGCATCGTTTAACATCTCTTTTTGGAAAAGCTATCAGCGTTATTATTAATATTTTGGATCCTGATGTGATTGTGATTGGCGGTGGTGTGGGCAACATCGATTTGATTTACACCGAAGGGCGGGAGCACGTAAAGAAATATATTTTCAACACCCGGTCAGGCCCGCCCGATCTTGACACACCAATCGTTAAACCAAAACTGGGAGATAGTGCGGGAGTTTTTGGGGCTGCGTATTTGGGATAGTAGAAATGGTAATCAGTAATCGGGATTCTTTTGGGGCTGACTAAAAAGGTGGAATCAGGTGTCAGCCTGAGCCTGTCGAAGGCTAATGTAAACCCAGAGAGAGGTTTCGACAAGCTCAACCTGACAAGCA
>JAYUHI010000553.1:0-2858 GCA_043767095.1 Bacteroidota bacterium | reverse complement strand
ATCCTCTGTGATAGATTGATATACTTTGCTGCCATCCTGATGGAGCGTTTGATTGGGGTTGGTCATGATGTTTTCAACAACTTCTTTAGAGATTTGTCTTAATTCCATTTGCTCCAGTGCATGTCTTGTGAATTCAAATCTCATATTTGGCTCAACACCCGCCATCAAGATAGGCAGTCAAAATGCTTATTCCACAAGCCCCCTGGTAATCTCGTTCAACATTTTTACTTTGTCTCGGAAATCCCCCGTTAATTGATTTCGGATGGTGTGAAGGTTCTCAATCAACTCGTCCAACTCATCGGGCAGCGCTTCATTCAACATTTCCTTAATTCTTTTGGCAGCCGTTGGCGATTGGCCGTTGGTGCTGATGCCGATTTTCAGATTACCTTTTTTTACGATGCTTCCCAGGTAAAAATCGCAGAGGTCGGGTGTATCCGCAACATTCACCAGTTTTCCTTTTGCATGGGCGGTTTGCATGATGGATGATGAAACCGCCCGGTCATTCACTGCCACAAAAATCAAATCCATATCATCAAGGTCTTTTGCTTCAAATGCTTTTTGAATGACGCGTAGGTTGGTGTGCCGAATTGCCTGTTCCATTACATCCTGATTGATTTCCTTAGCTACCAATTTTATTTTCGTTTGAGGTGAATTGCATAAAATTGCACTCAGTTTTTCGAGTGCCACACGTCCACCGCCCACCATGAGTATAGAAAGTGTTTCAAGCTTCAGAAAGACCGGGAAGAGATTATTTTTCGCAATCATAATTTGTTGTTCAACCGGATATTATTCCACACAAAATCACCAAAGCGTTCGCTTCGTTTTCTATCGCGAACGTACCGACCCAGCACAGTATCAAGTTCATTCAATATTTCCTCCTCGTTCAAATTCTCTTTGAATTTTCTATTCAATCGTTGACCCAGGTGATCACCACCCAGGTGCAAATTGTATCTTCCGTAAGCGGTGCCAATAAATCCGATTTCAGCCAATGGTGATCGACCGCATCCGTTGGGGCAGCCGGTCATGCGAACCGAAATCTCATCGTTTTGCAAATTGTATTTTTCCATTAACCCTTCAATCCTGGTAATCAACTTGGGCAAGTAGCGCTGTGCTTCTGCCAATGCGAGCGGACAAGTGTTGAATGCCACGCAGGCCATAGAACTTTTCCTAACCGCGCTGACTTGGTTGTTATGTTCATGAAATTTGAATTGAATCAGCAAATCCTCTATTGTTGGTTTGTGTTCGTTTTCTACATCGGAAATAATCACATGCTGGTTGGCCGTGAACCGGAAGTTGCACAGCCCGGTTTCGGCAATGGCCACCAACCCAGATTTCAATTTGATATCTTGCGAATTTTCTCCGTGAACTTCGAGTCCTCCGTGCGAAAGCCCGGATTCAGTATCCGTAATCCGGCCGTGCTCAACAAACAAGGTGAAATGCCACCGGCCTTCATGATCTTGCTGCCACCCAAATTCATCTGCCCTTTTGGTAAATGAAAATGGTTTCGCCTCGGCCAAAGAAAATCCACACCGCTTTTCTAATTCTGCTTTGAAGGCAGGAACACCCATCTTGTCGAGGGTATATTTCAAGCGAGCCAGCTTCCTGTCTGCCCGGTTCCCGAAGTCGCGCTGAATGGTGAGGATTTCATAAACCGCTTTCATCGTTTTTTCTTCCGTGTCGACAAAGCCAATAACCGTAGCGAGCCGGGGATAGGTGTTGGGATTTCCGTGCGTGGCCGAAAGACCACCACCGACTGCAATATTGAAACCCTTCAGTTTGGCCTCACCCCCGCCCCTCTCCCTGCCTGTCCGGCAGGCAGGCAAAGGAGAGGGGGGTTCAATAATGGCAATCAACCCAATATCATTTCCGAAAACATCTACTTCATTATCCGGAGGAATAGCAATGGCAATTTTGAATTTGCGGGGCAAGTAAAGTTCCCGGTAAAGCGGATCGGTCTCATCGTATTCAAAAAGTTTTTCTTCGTCAAGCCAGATTTCATAATAGGCCCGGGTTTTGGGCAGCAACATGGTACTTATCTTATCCGCGTAGGCATGGATGGTTTTATGGATAGGGGTAAGGTTCGGATTAGAACTGCATATCACATTGCGGTTCACATCGCCACAGGCAGCAATTGAATCCAGTTTAGCCCGGTCGAAATCTTTGATCACCGGTTTAATGTTTCGTTTCAGGATGCCATGCAACTGAAGTGTTTGGCGGGTAGTGATTTTGATAACGCCTGTTGAATATTTTCCAGCCACATGGTGGGCAGCTACCCATTGATCGGACGTCATAAACCCACCCGGTATGCGGAGGCGAATCATGAACGAAAATAAATTTTCTAATTTCTTGCGGGCCCGTTCTTCACGCACATCACGGTCGTCTTGCTGATACATGCCATGGAATTTTATCAGCGCTTCATCAGGCGGACGGATGGCCCCTGTGTGTTCATCATGCAGGCTTTCCTTCAACGTTCCTCTCAGGCCTTTGCTGTTCTCTTTAATTTTTTCTATGGGCGACATCTTTTCCTGATTTCCAGTTACCGGTCTCCTGTTTCCTGTTCCCAACGTTGAACCTGAAATCCAAAACCTTGAATTTATTTAATAGACATCGAGCAAGTACCTGCTCTCTTCTTTTAGTTTGGAAAGATATTGATGGGCTTCCACTTTGGATTTTGTGCCTGGATCTTCAAAAATTTCGAGGAGGGTATTTTCCACATCTTTGCTCATGGGGTCTTTCGTTCCGCTCACGTAAAGGCTTGCGCCATTTTCAATCCAATCAAAAATCTCTCTTCGAAATTTTTTCATTTTGTGCTGAACATAAATTTTTTCTTGCTGATCCCGGGAGAAGGCTGTGGACAG
>JAYUHI010000552.1:0-2860 GCA_043767095.1 Bacteroidota bacterium | reverse complement strand
GAATCGACATTCACCTCTTCACGGGCAATCACGACTTGTGGATGTTTGATTATTTGCCAATGGAACTCGGTGTCAAAATCTATAAAGACCCGGTTGTGTTAAATATTGGAAAGCAAAAACTGCTGATCGGACATGGCGATGGGCTTGGCCCCGGTGACCCAACCTACAAATACTTAAAAATCATCTTCACCAGCCCGATAAGTCATTGGCTGTTCGCCCGCATCCATCCAAACCTTGGCATTGCCCTTGCACAACGCTGGAGCAGGGGCTCCCGCATCAGCAACATGAAAAAAGAAGAAAAATTTCAAGGTGAAGACCGGGAGTTCATATTGGCCTGGTGCAAAGACGTGGAAAGGAACAACCATCATGATTATTATGTTTTCGGTCATCGCCATTTGCCTCTTGATCTGAAAGTGAGTGAGAACAGCCGGTATATTAATTTAGGCGAATGGGTGCACTTCAGTCCTTACGCAGAATATGATGGAAATAAACTGACCTTAAATTCGTTCACACAATAATGAAGTCCGTGATTTTCCTGGTTGTTATCCTCACCAGCTGCGCCTGCCTGGCTCAGTCATTTCCTTATAAAAAACTGCGGGAAGTAAAACTACAGGCAACGGCCGACCGAATCTCAATTGACAGACTTGGAGGATTTTATACGGTGAACGATTGTGGTATAGAGCAATTTGATCCTGAGGGAAAGCCGTTAAAGAAATATTCTCCGCGAGGCTGCACAGATACTGAGTTGGTGGAAGCCTGGCCATTGGCGAGGATTTATGCTTACCAGAAATCCAAACAGCACTTCATCATTTTCGATCACGATCTGGAGATTGTAGAATTTCTCAAAATCGATCCGGCCTTTGCTGTAGAGCCCCAGTTAGCGGCACCTGCTGCCGATTTAAAATCATATTGGATTCTCGACATCGACAACTCACTCAAGAAAGTGGACATCAATTCCAAAACGGTTGTTCTTGAATCGGATGAATTAAAAGATGTGAAAGGGAAATTCATTCACATGCGTGAGTACCAGAGTTTTCTTTTTCTGTTGGATGTTAACTCGGGCATTTTTGTAATCAACAAATTAGGGAAACTGATTACTAAAATTGATGTGAACAATATTCAGCACTTTAGTTTTGCCGGGGAAGACCTCTATTACCTGAAAGAAAACCGGTTACACTTTTATGATATCTTTTCTAAAGACACCTACTCCATTGAGATTCCATCGGGTAATAAGTTTGTCTTGGCGACCGATGAACGATTGATACTGATCAAAGAAAACGTTGTTGAGATTTTTGAATTTACTCCACAGAAGTAGGAGTTCTGTTTCCTTAATCTTCAGCCCAAATAATTGAATTACCCTTTCACACTCTGTTCAAATTTGAACACATTTGTGCAGTAAAGGACAATTGGCCAGGCTAAAGTTGCCCCCGATGCTTCGGGGCGGACAGCCAGTCGGTTGGCATAATATTTACACATCAATCATGAACTTAAACCCAAAACCTGTGAACGAAGGCGGAAAAATCCTGATGATTGATGACGATGAAGATGTGTTGCTGGCAGCCAAAATGCTGCTGAAGAAATTCAACTACCAGGTAATCATCGAAAAGAATCCCAACAAAATTCCTTTCTTACTCAACAACGATACCTACGATGTGATTTTGTTGGACATGAACTTCAGCAAAGACACAACCAGTGGAAAGGAAGGTTTTGAATGGTTAAGACAAATCAAAGAGCGTGACCCGGATGCTGTGGTAATTTTAATAACCGCTTTTGGTGATGTGGAGATGGCTGTGAAAGCGCTGAAAGATGGGGCCACTGATTTTATTCTCAAGCCCTGGCAAAATGAAAAACTTATCGCGACCATTTCCACCGCCATCAAATTAAAAAAATCATACAACGAAGTTGACAAACTCAAAAAGGCCAAGCAGATGCTGGAGGAACAGATCAGTCAGCCGTTCCGCGATATCATTGGCAACAGCCAGGCCATGGGCGATGTGTTTGGATTAATCGATAAAGTGGCCAAGACCGATGCCAATATTTTAATACTCGGAGAAAACGGAACTGGAAAAGAATTAATCGCCCGTGCTATTCATCAGAAGTCGTTGCGTAAGGACAACTCGTTCATCTCGGTTGATATGGGCGCTCTTACTGAAACCCTTTTCGAAAGCGAATTATTCGGGCATAAAAAAGGCGCTTTCACCGATGCGCGCGAAGACAGGCCCGGGCGTTTTGAACTGGCGAACAACGGCACATTATTCCTGGATGAAATCGGGAACCTGAGCATGAGTGTTCAAAGTAAATTGCTGAGTGTATTGCAAAGCCGCAAAGTAACGCGTGTAGGAGCCAACCATGCATCCGAAATTGATATCCGTTTGATCTGTGCCACGAACATGTCGCTTCACCAAATGGTGAAAGAAGGAAGATTCAGGCAAGACCTTTTATATCGCATCAATACGGTGGAGATTCAAATACCTCCGTTGAGTGAGCGCACGGATGACATTCCGCTTCTGGCCAATCACTTTGTTGGATATTATTCTCGCAAATACCGCAAGAATATTGGTTCCATAAGCCAGGAAGCCATGCTGAAGCTTAAAAAGTATGCGTGGCCCGGCAATGTGCGCGAACTGCAACACGCCATTGAACGCGCGGTGATCATGGCCGACAGCACTTCGCTTCAGGAAAGTGATTTTCTTTTCTCCAGGAAATCAGAAGGCCCGTCAACGGATTCGCTTAACCTGGATGAGGTTGAAAAAACGGCCGTGGCAAAAGCTTTGCAACTGCATAACGGAAATATTTCGAAAGCGGCCGATGAATTAGGTCTCACCCGTGCTTCGTTGTACAGGAGAATGGAGAAGTATGG
>JAYUHI010000551.1:0-2862 GCA_043767095.1 Bacteroidota bacterium | reverse complement strand
GCATGATTTATTTCAGCGAAAGCAAACAATCGCGATTAATTTCCCTGCAGGCTATTGAAGGAAATTTTCCTTTCTATGGTACAATAGAAACCGACCCCTTCAATGCTTATGAAGTTTGGAAAAAGGGAGGCATGGTTTTGCTGGATGCCCCGCTTGCCGATCAATACTCGGTTAGCACATTAGACTCAATAAAGCTGGGAAACTCGTGGTTCAGGGTAGCAGGCTTTATTCGAAAGTTTCCGGGCGGATCGGGCATCCTGGCTACGTTCAATCCCTCCGTTTACATTCAACATAAAGACCTCGACTCAACCGGGTTGGTTCAGTTTGGAAGCAGAGTTACCAGGCGATTTTTTTACAAAACTACTTCCGAAGCCGATGCAGCAAAATTAGAATCGGAATTGCGCCCTAAGCTTAAAAGTGCAGGCTTAAGGATGGAGACAGTTGAAGGAAGGAAGGAAGATTTGGGCGAGGGGTTCAAATCCATTTACAAATTCTTTTCGTTGCTGGCGTTCATAGCGTTGATTCTTGGGTGTATCGGGGTGGCCAGTTCGGTTCATATTTACGCGCGGGAGAAGCGCGATGAAGTAGCTATTCTTCGCTGCGTGGGCTCATCGGGTTGGCAGGCGTTTACTATTTATTTCATTCAAATATTTTGGATCGGGCTGGCGGCAAGCTTGATTGGCGCAGCAGGTGGTGCAGCCATTCAGCAGGTGGTGCCCGTGTTGTTCAAAGATTTTATTCCCGGTGAATTGAATTTTGAATTGGCCTGGCAGGCCGTAGTGGCTGGGGTGATTTTGGGTGTTGTAGTTACTCTATTGTTCTCTGCTTTGCCCTTGCTCATGGTTCGGTTTGTTCCTCCGCTTCAGGCCTTGAGGGCTGATGTTGGGCTGACCAGAAAATTCTCACGGGCAAGAATGTTCGTTATTTTCCTGATCGTATTATTTCCATTTCTTGCGGCAGCCTATCAAACCGATTGGATTTCAGGTTCGCTCTTCACTGCCGGACTGGCCGCTGCGCTTGGCTTGCTGGCACTCGTTGCCTGGGGCATTCTTAAATTGGCACGGAAGACTTTTCAACGGCAATCGGCATTTGTTTTCCGCCATGCCTTGTCGAATTTGTTCAGGCCCAACAATCAAACACAAACCTTGTTGGTGAGCATCGGCCTTGGCGCTTTAATCATCAGCGTACTCAACATCACCCGCAGCAGTTTGCTGGCTCAGGTGGAGTTCACGGGAAATGAAAATCAATCGAACACCATTCTTTTCGACATTCAGCCGCATCAAAAAGACGGTGTGGTAAAATTGATCACTGATCATTCTTTCAAAGCCAACCAGGTCGTGCCCATTATCACATGCCGCTTGCGCGAAGTGAATGGGAAATCTGTTGCCGAGATTCAGAAAGATACTTCTCTTAACATTCCGGACTGGGCGCTTACACGGGAATACCGGGTAACGTATCGCGATAGCTTAACACATTCTGAAGAATTAACGGAAGGTAAAATTCATTACATGAATAGAAACCAACCTGATTCTGTTTATGTAACTGTTTCGGAAGGCATGCAGGAAAACCTCAAGATCAAGATTGGTGATTCCCTTATTTTCGATGTGCAGGGAATACTGGTGAAAGTTTTTCTGGCGGGCATCCGCAAAGTGGACTGGCCAAAAGATCCGCCCAATTTTATTTTTGTTTTCCCCAAAGGTGTCATTGACAATGCTCCTCAAATCTGGGTGGCTGCTACGCGCATGGACGACACCGCGAAGTCTGCTAAATTCCAGCAAGAGCTGATCACTTTTTTTCCAAATGTTTCGATGTTTGATTTACGTTTGATACTCAGCACTATCAATTCTATTTTTGAAAAGGTGGGCATGGTGGTGCGGTTCCTCGCGCTGTTCAGCATCATCACCGGACTGATTGTACTGGCCGGAGCGGTGATGAACAGTAAATACCTTCGCATGAAAGAAAATGTTTTGCTCCGCACCCTTGGCGCCCGCACCAAACAAATTACGTATATCACCCTGATTGAGTATGCCTACTTAGGATTGTTCTCTGCATTAACGGGAGTACTGCTTTCCGTTGGCGCTGGCTGGCTGCTGTGTAAATTCTTTTTTGAAGTTACCTTTGCAGCCGACTGGTTTGAACTTTTCCTTACTGGTTTGGTTGTGATGATGATGACAACCCTGATCGGCTGGTTTAATTCAAGAGAAGTGATTAATACACCACCCTTGCAGGTGTTGAGGAAGGAGAGTTGAGATTAATCCGATTTGAGATTTTCTATTGATCCTACTTTGTCATATTACTCCACTAACCCTGACAGGGTTCTGAAAACCCTGTCAGGGTTCGATAAAAAACTATAGTTTTCATCATGTGACAAAGTAGAGTTAACTACTTTCTATTAACGATTTTCTACTTTGCCCAATGAATAAACAACAATTTTTCGCTTGCCTCCTGGCAGGATTTATTTTTTTCTCGTGTGCCGGTCAAAGCACTGATGTTTTGACCCCCAAAGATTTCAAAGCCAAAATGAGTCAACCCTCAGTCACGTTGCTTGATGTACGCACTCCCGGTGAGTTTAATTCCGGGCATTTAGAAAAATCTGCTAACCTGAACGTCAACAACTCTCAGTTTGAAGCCCAATGCAGCAAGCTAGATAAGACCAAGACGGTATTGGTTTATTGTTACAGTGGAGCGCGAAGCAATCGTGCAGCCAAGATGCTCCGGCAAAAAGGTTTTAAAGTTTATGAATTAAAAGGCGGCATGGAGGCGTGGCAGGAGGAGGGGCTGGCGGTAGTTGGTAAGAGGTAGTTGGTAAGAGGTAGTTGGTAAGAGGTAGTTGGTAAGCGGTAGTTGGTAAGCGGTAGTTGG
>JAYUHI010000550.1:0-2868 GCA_043767095.1 Bacteroidota bacterium | reverse complement strand
CAAAAAAGGAATATGAAGCCTGCCTGGAATGGGTAGATGAAATGTTTGACAAAAAAATAAAGCCCAATACCGAAGATGGAGAGGCTTTGCAAATCATGTTGTTGCTTATCAAGCAATACGAAGACCTGCACTATCCCATACCAAAACCTAATCCAGTTGAAGTGGTAAAAATTAAAATGAAGGAGAAAGGTTTAAGGAACAAAGACCTGGTTGGAAAGATCGGTTCAAAGGGGTATGTATCAGCCGTATTAAGTGGAAAAAAACCACTCACTCTTGAATTGGCAAAATTGTTCCATCGCGAACTTGGGATTCCAGCTGAAGTATTGCTATCCTGAAAAATTGTGTAGTATAAAAAAAGCGAACCCCTTCGAAGTCCGCTTTTCTGTTCATCAGGTCAGGATAATCTATCTCAAAAACAATAATTCCCTGTACTTCACTAATGGCCAGTCTTCATTGTCCACCAGGTGTTCGAGTTTATCTACGGCATCGCGAATTTTGTCGAAGTATTTTTCTTTGATATCATCGCAATAGGCGAGGGCCCGCTTATGGGTGTCGGTGATTTTGTTAACCCGTTTACGCTCTTCAATCATTTCACGCACACCTGTTTTAATCGCTTCAATGTGACCTGAAATTTCTTCAATGGTCTTAATCACTGCTTTGTTATCGATACCCAGTCCTTTCAACCCATTAGCATTGTTAATCAATTTGCTTTGATACTCGATTGCCGTAGGCACAATGTGGTTCATGGCCAGGTCGCCCATCACACGGGAATCAATCTGAACCTTTTTTATGTAAGCCTCCAGCCTGATTTCATTTCTGGCCTCCACTTCCTTGTGACTAAACACTCCGTGTTTCTCAAACAGAGCCAGTGATTTTTTGGTTAGGTAAGCATCAAGCGCACGAGGGGTATTTTTCACATTGCCTAATCCACGCTTCTCAGCTTCCTTCACCCATTCCTCCGAGTAATTATTGCCACCAAAAATTATATTCTTAGACTCGGTAATATACTTCCGTAACACCTTCACAATGGCTAATCTTTTTTCTTCTCCTTTTTCAATGTCATGGTTCACGGCCTCAAAGAATTTATCGAGTTGTTCGGCAACAATCAGATTAAGGGCCGTCATGGCTGTGGCGCAGTTGTCGCTTCCGCCTACGGCACGGAACTCAAACTTGTTTCCGGTAAAAGCAAAGGGTGAGGTGCGGTTACGGTCGGTAGTATCCAGAATTATTTCAGGAATTTGATCGATCCCTAATTTCATGTACATGTTATCGCCCTTCTCAATCTTCACATTACCGCTCTTCTCAATTTCATTGAGCACATTTTGCATCTCCGTTCCAATAAACACTGACATGATAGCCGGTGGTGCTTCATTAGCGCCAAGTCGAAAATCATTTCCGTACGTAGCGATGCTGGCCCGAAGCAAATCAGAATATTCATGAACAGCCTTTACGGTGGTGATAAAGAAAGTTAAGAAAGCGAGGTTATCGCGCGCACTGCTGCTGGGTGCGTAAAGGTTCACACCCGTGTCGGTAATCAACGACCAGTTATTATGCTTGCCCGTTCCGTTCAATCCAGCAAATGGTTTTTCATGGAACAGGGCTTTCAGTCCATGCTTCTCGGCAACTCTGCCCATCACATCCATCATCAACTGGTTGTGATCGTTGGCCACATTCACCTCTTCGAACAAGGGCGCCACTTCAAACTGACTGGGTGCTACTTCATTGTGACGCGTGCGAACCGGAATGCCCAGTTTCCAACACTCAATTTCAAACTCCTTCATGAAGTCATACACGCGCGATGGTATGGAGCCAAAGTAATGATCTTCCAATTGCTGGCCGCGGGCTGGTGCATGACCAAAAACTGTTTTACCAGCCATCACCAAATCAGGCCGGGCCATAAACAGGCCTTCATCCACCACAAAATATTCCTGCTCGGGGCCTAACGAGGCCGTTACATGTTGAATGTCTTTATCAAAGAACTGGGCTACACGCGTGGCAGAAGTATCTACTGCCTTCAGTGCTTTAAGCAAAGGCGATTTAGTATCGAGCGTTTCACCCGTATAAGAAACAAAAATGGTTGGGATGCAAAGAGTCTTTCCATAAAGAAACATGGACGAGGTTGGATCCCAGGCAGTGTAACCGCGCGCTTCGAACGTGCTTCTTATACCTCCGCTGGGAAAGGAAGAAGCATCGGGTTCTTGTTGAACCAACTCACTGCCTTTAAACTTTTCAATTCCAGCCAGGGCATCGAAAAAAGAATCGTGCTTTTCGGCAGTGCCACCGGTCATCGGCTGGAACCAATGCGTGAAATGGGTAGCGCTTTTGGCCATCGCCCATGACTTAGCTGCTGCTGCAACTGCATCGGCTGTAACCTCGTCAACCTTTTCATGGTTTTTGATGGCCGACACCACCCTCTTAAAAACAGGGGGTGCCAGGGTAGCCCGCATTTGTTCGGTGCCAAAAACATTTTCCCCAAAGAATTTAGATACAATCGGGCTGGGGGCCTCAACGGGTACTTTTGCCCGGTCATTAAGCCTTTTTAATGCGTTAAATCGTAATTGTGCCATAGTTTAGTGGTTTTGATGGCGCAAAACTATATTTTTTTTGATATGTAGGGGTAAAATGAATTCATATTTTATAAAAATCTAGTGCAATGGGTGGTGTATGGATAAATTTTGATCCAATCCTTAACCCACATTGCAGCTTTTTGACACCGAACGAGAAATTTCAATTTTTTTTCGGCTAAAAATTCATCACTAGCCCGTACCCCCAGGGAAATCGCTTTTAAAAAATCACTTTAAACTTCTGTGCCAAATCGCGGATATTGATAGTAGATAAAGGAATACGGCCTATCTTTGTTTCAACAAA
>JAYUHI010000549.1:0-16055 GCA_043767095.1 Bacteroidota bacterium | reverse complement strand
TGTAGCCCCACGGTTCGTAATAACTGGGGAAGACACCGAGGTGGCAGCCTCTAACAAACTGGCTGTAATCCATCCCGAAAAGTGGATTGGTTGACGTGATGAAATCCGGATGATAAACAATCTTCACTTTATCTGTAGCGTGATTGAGCAAGTTTCTGCGGGTGATGAAGTTCAGGATGTCATCACCTTCTTCATTGGTTAATTTATGTGTAACAGGAAGGGGAGCTTTTGAATTCTTCCATGACTGAACGGTTCGCCTGTATCTCAGCTTCCAATACTCATCAACAAAACTATTCAGTTCAGGAAGTCGATGGTCTTTCGATGAAGTGCTCTCGTAAAATAATCGTTTGCCAATTTGTTTTTGGATAGCCTCGCAAGTCTGCCTGATTTCCTCCATCACGGCCCTCGATTGTAATACTTCCGGTTTGATGCTGAAGTAATCGCGCTTGGTTACAAAGAACATCACCACCGTGATGTCGGCATTTTCCTGTTTGAGTTGATGATTGAGATGCACCAGCGCTTCAAGGGTGAGGTCGAATCCTTTGTTGCGGTATTCGTAACGGCCAGAGGTGAACAAATAAATCGTTTTATCCAGATCGAAGGAGTAGCTGCTGAAGAAGTGGCCCATCACAAACTGGTGAATCTGCTCTTTGTATTGAGCGTGCAGGTTTTGAAATTCGTGGAGAGCTTCGAACCGCTCAATGTTTAATCCATTGGGGAGGATAACATCGCATTTTCTTTTCAACAGATACTCGCATTCATAAGCCGTCACTTCGCTCACGGTGGTCATCACATCGCAACTTTGGGCGCAGCCATATTCAATCCGCGCTTCGGTTTCCACCCAGAATTTTTTGGCTTCCACTTGCCAATCGAAAAACGGAAGGTGGGCATAAAAGAGAGGGGAGTTGATGGCCAGGTGTCTTCCTAATTGAGTAGCATGCGTTGTGAAAATAGTTTTGATAGGCATCTTCTCGCGTTTGATATCGAGAATGGGGAGGCCCGCCATCCACTCATGAAAATGAGCAATGAGCGTGTGGTCTTTGGTGAGTTTAACCAATTCATCAAAAAAAAGTTTGGTGAGGTAAGCAAAGGCAATTACCTGGTCAACCAGTTGATGGCCCGTGGGCGTGCCGATCTGATGGTTTTTCCAAAGCAGATATTTGATCACGTTCAATGCTTTCTCTTCAATCACATTGGGGTTCAGTAAAACAACGCGCGGCTTACCGGTTATCAGCCATTCCGCATAATGCACATCATATCCTTTCTTTCTGAGGTTTGCTGCCGCTTGTCCGAAAACATCTTCTACATCGTTGAGAGGCTCCAATTCTGCCTGAATGTTCTTGTTCACGTAGGGACCAACCATGCAAAATCGACCTCCCCAGTTTTCCATAATAGCAGGGGCTTTAGATCGGATCACCGTGTAAATGCCGCCCAGTTGGTTGCACACTTCCCACGATACTTCAACCAGCAACGCGTTGGTGGATTGGGGGATTTTCTTGAATTGTTTTTTTGGCATAGCAAAAGTCAAATTGGCCTGAGCGGCAATTTATCTCCTCAATTTAATGTCATTTTTTCTGAAATCTAAGAGGGGACAGTTAATTGTTAATAGTTATTTGTTAATAACGGGGTGTTGGACGATCTGCATTACCTATTTTCTTTTAACCAACAACGACTAAATACCACACAATGAACTTCGAAAAATTCACTATAAAAGCACAGGAAGCTTTACAAAAATCGGCTGAGATTGCCACCAGCCGTCAGCAACAAGCCATTGAACCGGCCCATATGTTAAAATCCATTCTGGAGACGGATGAAAATGTTTCGGATTACCTGTTCAAGAAATTGAATATTAGCGGGAATATCCTGGAAAATAAGGTAGAGGAGTTGGTCGAATCCTATCCTAAAGTTTCGGGCCAGCAACCATACCTTTCACAGGCCAGCAATTCAGTCCTTCAAAACGCTGATAAAGAATTACGGGAACTGAAAGACGAGTTTGTAGCTGTTGAACATTTGCTGCTCGCCATACTGGCTTCCAAAGACAAAGCGTCCTTCATCATGAAAGATGCAGGGTTCGAGCGCGGATCGCTGCTCAAAGCCATCAAAGAACTTCGCGGAGGCGCAAGGGTCACCGATCAAAATGCGGAAACGAAATACAAATCGCTGGAGCGATATTCCAAAAACCTGAACGACCTGGCAAAGAAGGGAAAGATTGATCCGGTTATTGGCCGCGATGAAGAAATAAGAAGGGTGTTGCAAATTTTAGCCAGACGCACCAAGAACAATCCTATTCTTATTGGTGAACCGGGTGTTGGTAAAACGGCTATTGTAGAAGGCATGGCCCAGCGAATTGTGAATGGTGATGTGTCGGAAAACCTGAAATCGAAAATCCTGATTTCACTTGACATGGGGCTGCTTATAGCAGGCGCCAAATATAAGGGTGAGTTTGAAGAACGGTTGAAGGCCGTAATCAAAGAAGTAACCGACTCGAACGGAGAAATTATTTTGTTCATTGATGAGATTCATACCTTGATTGGCGCAGGCAGTGGGGGAGAAGGCGCCATGGATGCAGCCAACCTGTTGAAGCCTGCTTTATCCAGAGGCGAGTTGCATGCCATCGGGGCAACCACGCTGAAAGAATTTCAAAAGTATATTGAGAAAGACAAAGCACTGGAAAGAAGATTTCAAACGGTGATGGTGGATGAACCTTCAGTCGAGGATTCTGTTTCCATTTTGCGCGGCATAAAAGACAAGTATGAACTGCATCATGGTGTTCGCATTAAAGATGATGCAGTGATTGCCTCGGTCGAATTATCGAACCGCTACATCACCGACCGGTTTCTCCCAGACAAAGCAATCGACCTGATGGATGAGGCCGCCTCTAAATTAAGAATTGAAATGGATTCGCTCCCCGAAGAGTTGGACGAACTCAATCGCAAAATAATGCAACTTGAAATAGAGCGCGAGGCCATCCGCAGGGAAAAAGATAAGGAGAAAGAAGCTGAACTCAGTAAGGAAATTGCTGAGCTATCGGGTCAACGTAATTCGCTGAAGGCAAGGTGGGAGACAGAGAAATCCATCATACAATCCATTAGAAAGGAAAAGGAAGCCATTGATAAACTCAAGTTTGAAGCCGAGCAGGCTGAGAAAGCCGGAGACTACGGCAAGGTGGCGGAAATCCGGTATGGGAAAATCACAGAATCGGAAAAACGCCTTCAGACTTTCCAGGAGCAGATGAAAGAATTGCAAAGCGGCCACTCGCTATTGAAAGAGGAAGTGGACAGCGAAGACATTGCCGAAGTGGTAGCCAAGTGGACAGGTATACCGGTTTCTAAAATGTTGCAGAGTGAGCGGGAGAAACTTCTGCATCTGGAAGAAGAATTGGGCAAGCGTGTGGCGGGTCAGCAGGAGGCAATCAAAGCGTTGAGTGATGCCGTACGCAGAAGCCGTGCCGGGTTGCAAGATCCCAAGCGGCCCATCGGCTCGTTTATTTTTATGGGGATGACGGGCGTGGGAAAAACGGAACTATCAAAAGCCCTGGCTGAATATCTTTTCAACGATGATAACGCTATGGTGCGCATCGATATGAGTGAATACCAGGAGAGGCACAGCGTGAGCCGGTTGATTGGCGCGCCTCCCGGTTATGTAGGTTATGATGAAGGCGGTCAATTGACAGAATCTGTAAGAAGGAAACCTTACTCAGTAATCCTGCTGGATGAAATTGAAAAGGCCCACTCCGATGTGTTTAATATTTTACTCCAGGTGCTGGATGAAGGCAGGCTCACCGACAACAAGGGCCGGGTGGCCAATTTCAAAAATACGATTGTGATCATGACCACCAACATCGGGTCTGCCATTATCCAGGAGAACTTTGAGAAACTGACGGTGGAGAATTACTTCGATGTGATTGAAGATACAAAGGATGAAGTGTTGGAGTTGCTAAAGAAAACCGTTCGCCCCGAGTTCATCAACCGCATAGACGAAATCATCATGTTCCGTCCGCTTTCGAAAAAAGACATTCGCCAGATTGTGGACATTCAGGTTGGGTTGGTTGAAAAACGACTGGAAGAAAACGGTGTTCATCTCAAGATAACCGACAAAGCCGCTGATCGGTTGGCTCATCTCGGTTTCGACCCTCACTTTGGAGCACGGCCGTTGAAGCGGGTAATGCAACGCGAAATTCTGAATGAACTTTCCAAACAAATTTTAGCGGGACAAGTCACTAAAGATTCTGTTATCACAGTAGATATGAAGAATGAAGTGGAGTTTGAGTTTAGGAATTTGGCCAAATTGTAAATTGCCTTGAAAGACACTTTGACTCTCAGGTTATTTCTGTTCAAGAGAATTGATGCTCTGTTCAATTATTTTTCTTCCAATCACTTCAAGACTATCACCGGTTGCAGTCAGATCTTTAAAAAGTTTGTCGCCTTTTAACAACTTACAGCTAACCTCGTAGGAAGAGCCCACTTTTTTATAGCGGCCCCTTAACGTATATGCATCGCTGAACTTCATAGCATCAATGAAGATTATTTCGGTACCACCTTTAGTTACTTCCTGGGTCTTTAACTGTTGATCAAGGTATTCAGATAAACCCAACGGATCGCCAAATGTTTCCTCATCTTGGAAAACAGATCGTAAGAAAACAGGTTTGGGTGTTGGTAATTTAATTTTCTCCCTGATGTTGTCATCCATAATACCAATATCAAAACTCTCTCCCGCCAATGGCACTCTGATCTCGGGTTTTTGTATGCCTCCGATATTAGCAGCCAACTTGGGTACTTCATCCGCACAGTATTGAAATAATTCCATAACATCCACAAATTGATTGTCGCGCAAGGCTGCACCCTTCATCCCAAACAATAAACTGTAGGTTAGCAATCCCTGCCCATAGACGGAAGCTTCATAACTAACGGCATCTGAGGCTGACCCTGCTAGTATGAATAAACCTACCCGATCCTTCATTCTTTCCAGAGCCCGAATCTCGCTGGATGATTTGGCTTCCCGCTTGGTCAGTAAGTCCTCTGCAAACTTGCCTGAATGACAGGCATCCAAAATCATTACCTGCTTCAAACTGCCCCCCCATAATATGTACTCGGTAAACTCGCTGCTTGATATGGCAACTTGTTGGCGGATTGCCGGATCGCTTAGGTTCCCATTTTTGGCGGTTGCTGTCAGGTAATAAAAATCGCCTTCAGTTCCACCGAAATTAGTTCCATGACCTGCTAAATACACCACCAGCATGTCAGATGAAGTGGCAGTGCTTATTTTCTTGAAGGCATTTTGAATGTTCTCCTTGGTGGGCCAGTTTTCCTTTCTATCGGTAGTCAGCAACTGAATACTCACACTATTTACGCCAAATAATTTCTTTCCAGTCTGCTCCAGGGCATCAGCAAATTGTTCTGCATCTTTAGAAGCAAATCGCAAATCAAGCTCTGTTCCGTTATAGTCCGATGTTCCGATAATTACGGCATACAACTTTATGTCCGCCCGCAATGTACCTTCGGCAAAATAATGGAGTTTTTTAGGTTTGCTCGTAAGATATCCTTCCTTATTGGAAGCCAGGACTTCAATCTGATTGAGCTCATTTTGCTTTAGATAGGGATGATTAGCTAGTTTAAATAAAATAGTTGTCTTATCTGCATCAGGATTAAATCCAATACTTCGTGCATCGACAGAAGCTTCCTTGCCATTGATTAAGATTTTTACTTTTCCGATTCCTCCTCCTTCATTTGTCAGATGAATGGTCAACCCGCCTTTATCATTCTTGGCCGGGTCTTCAATATCAATTTTAGGGAATGGCTTAATATTATTTAAGCCAAGTGACTTACGCAGTGGCTCCTTCGAATACCCTAAAACTTTTTGCAGAAGGCCAGGTTCATAAAAACGGTCTTTCACCTGGTTCAGATCAATAGTCTTAAGGCCGTCAATAAAGAAAAGATTTTCAAGCCCTCCCGGTGAGCCATCAAATAAATAATCGGGGGTGACAACTACCCAGTCGTCTCCGTAGAAAATAATTTTAGCTAATTCCGCATAGCTTTTTGTATCCCAGAATTTAATGGTACCGTCATCACCGGAAGTCATTATAAAGCGATTATCAGGGCTAAAATCAATTGAATTTACAGATGCAATATGAGCCTTTATTTTTTTTACGGTTTTCAAATTATCCGGATCAATGAACTGAATGGTACCATCCAGAAACCCAAAGACAAGTTTGTTCTCATCGGCTGAGACCTCCATGGCCGAACCGCCAAAAGAAAGACTATCAGTTAACAAATGTTTTTTATAGTCACGTACGTAAATTCTGTCGTAATCCCCTTGAAACAAATACTTGTTTTTTTTCGTGAGAAACAAACCCTCAGAGAAACTAAAAAAATAACCAGGTTCTATTCGTATTCTTACCAGTTCGTCATAAGAAACGTTCGGTTTCCGAATGTATGTAGAAGTCATGCTATCAATTATTTCGTAGCTGGTTGCGTCATAAATATATTTTCCACCCTTCAAAATTCTTCCATTTTTTGAGAAGGTATTCCCTGAACGTACCCTTAACTTCTTGATGACTTTATCCTGCTCGTAATCATAAACCATAGTTGCCTGGCCGTCTGCCACAATTATGTGTGGTTTAGCGGGATGGAAAAGCAGCTGGCCACTTTTTTCGGGGTAATTTAAGTCCTTTGCATACTTTATAATTTTTTGTTCATTCAAATCGAAAAATCCAGGAGCATTTTGATACGCATATTTATAGTGTTTATTACCCCATGCGTCTTGCTCTAAAGTAGAATCAATTTTAATAGCATTGTCTGGATTGGAAACACCAACAAGATTTGTTGAGGAGTTAAATTCAGGCTTCGTAATATTAATATCGAAAGTATATTTATTTCCGTCCGTAATATCCCAAACCCATTTTTGCTCAATTTCCTTTCGAGTCAGTTCTTGATTTTCATTTTTTACCCATATCCGCCAGGGTTTGGAAATCAATATCTTTTTACCACTTGAGGCAAATTTTGCATTTTGAATACTTGTTCGAACTTTCTGAAGGGGAAGGGTTGAATTTTGTTTGAGATCAAAAATTTCATAATCACAAAAAAGTCGCCCTTTTGAAAAATCGTATGCGTTATACCAGGGAGTCAAATCGCTTTTGTGCATTGACTCTTTACGACCCGGAAGATCCCAGACGATGTAATGAAATTTTGGCCCGCGACCGTGATTATCCCATTCCCATCCTGAATAAAAAGCTTCTATTCGATTGGTACCTTGAAAAGCAAGGTGTGTAACGGGAAGATCCAACTGGGCTGAATCTCTAAAAAATCCTTCTGAAGTAGCTGCCCAGTATGAAGGAGTAATAAAGTTTATTAATGAATCCAATCGCTTTTGAAGCTTACTGTCGTACAAATAGATCTTACCATCTGTAGTTCCAATGGCAAACTTTGATTTGTCGCTGTTCAAGGCAAGAGACTGCAAAGCATGATTGCTCGCCAGAGAGAAGTCAAATTCTAATGATCGATTGTTGACCGGATCATAGGTTTTGATCTTGCCGTCATAATATATTAAGACGCTTTCATTTTCTGAATAACTGAGTGCTGTAATCTCTTCCTTGGCACGAATCACTTTCACCTTTTCATATAGTCCTTTATTCAGTCTGTAAACTAAAATACTGCTATCATAACTAAGCAGGGCAAACTCATTTCTTCTTTCACAAACCAATATCGACTTGAATATTCCTTTCAGTTCCTGAAGAGTTTTACCCTTAGAAACATCTCTTATTATGAGCCTGTTATCGTCACAAAGGGCAAAGTGATTGTTATCACTTAACAAATAGGCACCTCTTAAATTTAAAGTAGAATCATTGGTAAACTCTTTTACAAAGTTTCCGGTGCTTGTTTCCCAAAGTATTATGGTATTGTCAGCGCTTGCACTTAACCCATATTCTCCATTAGGACTAATGTCCCAACTCATTACTCCACCACTGTGAACCCTTGGTGCAACCAGCTCAATCTTATTTTGTGCAATTGAGTTGAAGTTGATGCAGAAGAAAATGCAAATGAACAATCTAGTGTTTTTCATTCTCTAAACTTTTTAGCGGGCCATATCCTTGCACCATGAACAACCCTGTCTGGTTTTCAATCCAATTTTTTAAGAACTGATTCATTTCCGGATTTTGGTTTGAAGCATATTCAAGGAGTTCCTGATACTCAAAATGCCCCAATGGCCTGAATGTGCCAGAATCATCATGATAAGCAAAGAATTGTATAGAAACGGGTTGTTGCTTTATAATAGCTCCGCCAGAATCAAACGTTAATTGATAAGTGAAATTAAAACTGGTGATATCAGCAGGTTGAAAAATTTTGAAGGCAGTATTTCGTCCTCTCCAAACCTTAGGGTTGGTGGCGGGTGGAAGATTGGTATTGTCTCCTATAGCCAAGTATTCCCGTGCATTATGGATTACCCGATCGCCCGAAGCATAGTACCCTTCAGCATCCCATTCAGGGTAGGTGGGGTTCGGTTCTTTTGTCCACCGTTCAATAATTTCCTTCAATGTATAATATGAGTTTAGACTATCTGTAAGATAAACTTTCAGTTTCGAATCGCTCACTCCCTGGTAGACTGTATTTAGAAGTTTATTCAAACTGCTGAAGAATTTCGGCTCGTATATTTTTTTGTGGAATTCCTTATTCAAATAAAATGCCTCGTGTACCTGACAACCAATGGTTGAAATTGGCCGGTTGCTTGCACTTGCCTGTTGTGGTCTTGTTTTGAGCACCTTAAGCTTGGTTTGCTTTTGGTTTTCCATGAACTTAAGATTCTTGCTGTCCAAAAAGGCATCGCCTATCAAACTAAAGGTGCTGTTGCTCCCTGCAGTCAAGCGATTAAGATCGAACTGTGGGATGGTGTCTAACAATTCAGTTCCATTTTCAAAAAGAAAGAATTGTTCTATCCTGCCCTTGTTAAACCTGGTTAGTATATTATACCGATCATCTGATACTTTTGTTTTGGAGGTATCTATTTTCCCTTTCAGGTCGAGCGATATTTTATCATCATATTCATTCAGCAGAAAAACATCACCCACTAAATGATTCATGAATCCAAGTTTACTGAACAGGAGGACTCCACTATTATTTAGCACTTCAACAACTTTCCTGGCCTCTATTGAAACCATATATTCACCCCCTTCAGAATAATCGGAATAGTAAAAATGGACGAACTGCAACTTTGCCGGATGGCCCGGTTCAACCACGTAATCCAATCCAAGGGTGGTAAAACCAAAGTAACCTTTTATCGTAGGATCCCCAACTCGCGTAACTTGCCAGACGTCTGAATTGATGCCGGGCGCGGTATTAAGATTGTCACTATAACACTCATAATTTTTACCCTTGTAGGTAACTCTGTCCGATTCCTTGTATTGTGAAGTACTGTCCCATGCCGGAAAAAGGATTCCAGGAATGATTAAACTTTTTCTGAATTCATCTAACGAAAGGACTTTTGGGGATTCATTGAATGTCTTAAACTTAAACAGAGGGACCTGGCCCTTTTCCACACTATCCAACACGATTTCAGGTAAACTCATACCAAACATGTTGAACCCACTGTTATCAGGATTTTTAAGATCTACAAATGATACGTATCGGTAAGGCTTTGATCTTTGACTGAGAGAGTCAAAGGAAAGGACTAAGCAAAAAATACAAACAATAGATGAACGCATGGAATACAGGAAATTTTGAACGAACCTATTCTATTACGGGATTCGAATATAGTAGGTTAAAGAACGGCAAACAATTAGAGAATTAAAATTGGATACAATCGTTAGTAAAACGCGAGGCCTAACCGGTCTTGCACTCTTCTGATAGGGAGACCTGTAAGCCCTCCTTCCTGGTTTTTCAAACCAGCATACTCGTGAGAGATAATCACGGTATGCAGCAGCTCGTTCTAAGATGCGACCGGGTTTTCTTTTTTTTCGGGAACAGGTTTAGGTGCTGGTGCTGGCCTCTCCCCAATTTTCGTTTTCTGTATTCCAAAAAGCCGGTACCCTAAAAGTTTACCAGCGTCTTCACGTTCGTTGTCTTCTACCCGCATGGTGCCTGTCTGATAAATATCTTCACCATATTGAACGGTGTAGTTAATATCCATGGCTTTGTTACGTGGCGTGAATGAAAGACTAACCATGGGTGCTTGTTCTTCATTTCCGAAATTAATCCGGCTGTCGCGCAACTCATCCAACAAATCTTTAACGGTTTCATTCGTTTTTTCTTCCACATTCAATCGAAACGACATGGTCAAATCTGAAAAAGGGATGAGTTGAGGATAGAGATTATACACCTGCCGGATATAACCATTTCTCTCTTCGCCATCGGTGGCCGAAGCGAGACCTTCATAAATTCGAGCCTTTAATAAGGTGTGGTACTGGTCATCTATCTCCTCATCCGCGAGGGCCAGTTTGAAATATCTGGAAGCTTCTTCTTCATTGTCTTCGGCTAAAAAGAGTTTACCAAGAAAATAGTGATAGAATTTTTTCAGGCGCGGCCGGCCATCCGTTTCTAATCGTCTTTTGTAAATGTCAATAAAATATTCATTGCCAAACCCTTCAATCACCGACCACACTTCATCAAACGAAATGAGGTTCTCGGGCGAGAAGATGGAATAAATTACCTGCTCGCGTTCGGGGTTTTCGGCAACCAGCGATGCCAAGAGCATTTTATGATGCCGGATTTCAATGGTGTATTTTATCCACCGGTACCAGTTCATCGGGTTAATCCAGAAATACCATTCGTCATGTTCAAACCAATGCTCTTTCTTAAACTGTAACTGATTAATGTAATTTAATGAGGCCACTGCCAAATTGTACTGCTCCTGGCCCCACGTGGTGCCAATGTGCAATTCCTGAAAGCGTGCGGCTTTATTGGTGCGTTCCTGGCTCTCAGCCGTCAGGCCTTCATAATGTTGTGCCCGCGCTAACCCAATGCAGTGCCAGCCATAGCCAGGTGTGCTGCCTTGTCGCTGTAACACATCGCGCAGCAACGTGTCTGCTTCTTCCGGATGGCCGCGGTAGGTGTTCAAGGTTCCGCGCATGTAATAAAATTCTTTGGTATTCTTTTCGTCCCGGCCATCGCGCTCCGATGCTTCTTTAAAAAACAAATCGGCATCTTCTAACTCGGCCATAGCCAGTTTAAAATTCGCGTAGTTGTTGCTGGAGTAGCGTCCGTTTTGAATCAGGATGTCGTAGTAATAATTGGTTGAGTCAATGTTCAACAAGTAATCATGAATCATGGCTTTGTAGTGGAATGTGCTCAGGTATTGTTGATTGAGATAAGACGGATCAAACAATCCATTGTTCAAAGGCAAATCGTTCCTCAGTTTTCGAATGGCCGAATCGAGACACTGGTTGGCAGCGGCCACGTTTTCCTGGACTGAATTTTTGAGGAACGAAAAATTTTTGGAGGTGTACATGCGGTTGCGATGGTATAGCCACGCCATGGTGTTGTACGAGTCCATATTCACTTCCATTTGGAAATCGCGATCGCGGATGTGGCGCAATACGTCCATCGCCTTTTCCTGGTTCTCCACATTTTGGTAGCAACGGTTCAGGAAATACGTGATCAATCCATAGTCAAAATGATAGCGGTAGTTATCGTTGAACACGCTGAAATTGTTGGTGCGGGTGCGCAGCCTCCGGTCAAAGTCATGCTCAATTTTATCCAGCGCTTTTTGTAACGGGCGGATGGCTTTTCGAAAACCGAGTTCGTCATTGGCGCGGAAGAAAAGATAAGCGCCTTCGAACATGTGGCCTAAGTAGTATGTGCTATCCCTTCGAATAAAGCTTCGGGCTTTTTCATAGGTCTTCTCATCGAGGAAAGATCCGCCCCGCTCACTGTCGATTTGCTCGCGGATGGTTTGGGCTGTTGAAGTTATCCCTGTGATTAAAATTAAAATCAAAAAAAGAAAAGGAGTCAGATAAAGTTCCTGGACAATGTCTTTAATCACCTCACCCCCGGCCCCTCTCCGGGGCGGAGAGGGGTGACCATCGGATAAAATTATGTGGGTATGACTCCCTTCTCTCCCGATGTCTCGGGATTGGAGAAGGGTCGGGGGTGAGGTGAAAGAAGCGCAGACTTTCAAGTTCATGTTCAATATTCTTTAAACCGTTTTGCTTATGGTTTGGGCGTAATCCCCATTTTAGCCAATCGATTTACTTCCTGGTCTACAATCTGTTGCAAAACGGTGCGCGAGGCCTCGCGGTTTCTAAAGATGAGTCGGTGATGAATAACAGGTTGGGCCAATGCCCGGATGTCATCTTCAATTACATAGTCGCGTTGGTTTACGAGAGCCCAGGCTTTCAAACATTTTATAAATATGATACCGCCCCGGGTTGAGCAACCGAGCGCAATGTCGGCATGGTGCCTCGTGCCATTCACTAACTTAACTAGCGCTTTCAATATCTCAGGGTGCACATAAACTTTCTCCGCTTCCTGCTGAAGGTGAATGATGTCATTATAAGCTAGCACTTGCTTAATCGTATTTTTTGAATTATTGATCTCGAGGTAGTTGGAATAAATATCCAGCTCGACTTCCTCCGTTACATACCCGAACGAAATTTTCATAAAGAATCGATCGAGTTGGGCAGCAGGCAATGGATACGTGCCCTCCATCTCAATTGGGTTTTGAGTAGCGATTGTAAAGAAAAACTGGTCGAGAAGGAAGGTGGTATCACCTGCAGAGATTTGGTTTTCCGCCATGCATTCAAGCAAGGCACTTTGTACTTTCGGTGAAGCCCTGTTAATTTCATCCGCCAGCAGCACATGAGTGAAGAGGGGGCCTTTCTTGAAAACAAAATCTTTTTTGGCTTCATCAAAAATGTGTGAGCCAATCAAATCCATGGGCAGCAGATCGGGTGTAAACTGAATCCGTTTGAAAGACACTCCGCCATTCATCTGGTGGGCATCGGTCAAACTTTCAGAGATAGATTGCGCCAGTGTTTTAGCCAGCACGGTTTTACCCGCGCCCGGATTATCTTCCAACAAAATATGACCACGAGCCAGCAGGGTGGTGACCACATATTTTATCTCCTGCGGTTTCCCGCGGATGATGGTCTCTATATTTTTGGAAAGCGTCTGGAGTTTGGAAGTGGTGTTGCTCATAATGCGATTTTAGATTTACAATTTTAGATTTACGATTTCAATATCTTCAGCCTTTCCAGGTTGCTGAAAATAGCGACTTGCCCTAAACAAGTTGAAATAATGACCGACTGATTTCAGGAAACCATTTTTCTTCATGATCGCGGAACCGGCAGCCGATGCAAAACGATTGATAATTTCTGAATCTTCAGGCCGGATGTTTCCGTTGGCATATTTCAGGCGCAGGTACATCCGCATAAATTCTGCGAAGCCACACCCAAGAGCCGGGTCAACTGTCGATTGTGCGTACTCCAGCGGAGTTTCATGAATGCGTTCTAATCCCGCCATGTGGAATCGATAGAGCGCTGCCCTGTATAATTGATCTGCTTTAGCATTTGGGTTTCGGGCGAAAGCCACACGAAGAAAGCGATATAATAAATACAAAAGAGGTAGAAGTAGAATAAACAGCAGCAACGCCCCCGAGGCTTTAGCACCTATCCATGCAATTTCCTGCCAGGTAATTTTCTTTTCTTCCTGTTTCAAATTCTTTTTGCCTGTGCCATCTTCTTTCTTTTCTTTTTCTTTTGCGCGGATGTGGATTTCATCGACAATGATGGGCGAGGGGAATGCCTCCACTTGCCTTTCTATACTAACGCCCGCCTGAGGCAACGGAATTTTTTTTGCTTCGTCTTTATAGGAAACGATGATAACCGAATCACCCGGTTGGATGGCGGCAAGCGTTGTGTCACGCTCATTATACAGAATCCGGCAAAGTGAGGCATCTATCTCTTTTGTAAACGTTTTATTCAATTGATAGGGTGTGTCATGAAAGATGAGCTCGCGAAAAGAGGCGTCCAATTTTTTCGTGGTTTCATCAATCGATTCAATTTTTGAATTTAGTACGAGCCAGGGATCTGGTGGAGGAAGGGGTGGCGTGCCATCGGGCCGGGGGGCTCCCTGCTGGTCTTCATTGCCAATGGTCATGTCGAAATCCAACCAGCCATAGCCCGGGAAATAAACTTGCGTCCACGCGTGGGCCTGGCTGGCATAAAACCAATACCAGCCTTTGTTCTTGTCGCTGCGGTTAACCGTGGCAAATCCTGTCGTAAACCGGACGGGCACACCCAGCGATCGGAGCATGAAGAATGATGCGCCAGCGTAATACGTGCAATACCCCGCATGTGTTTTGAATAAAAAGTTGTAAAGCATTTTAGAGCTGGGGATGTTCGGGTCGTCAACGGCTCCTGCCTGCAAGGTGTAGCGGAATATGCGCTTCCCGTTTTCATTGCGTTGCAAAAAGAAATCGCGCACGGCCAGCACCTTATCAACAGGTTTGGCATCTTTTGAAATTAGACTGTTGGATAGTTTGGCGATTGAATCGTAAATGCCGCCCGTTGGGTAACGCGTGTAGTATTCATAGAATTTAGAATCTACACGGTCATAACTTTTAATATTCCGGAGCTCCTCATGCCGCTCATCTTGCAACGCTTCCAACTGCGGGCTGGCCGAAACGTTGTAAACAAAATAGGCATTGTTTAATTCAGACGCATACGAAATGATTTTATAAGCCGACAGAAATGTTTTTTGAAAGTCCCTTTCCACCGGAATGGTTTGAATGGAGAATACGCTGGATGGGCCGAGCACCGAGTGTTTCCACGTATTTTCCGAAAGGTAAACCTGGGCTTCCACCAGTTTTCTGAATTTATGGCCTAGCGATTTCCGCACGATGGATGTGTCGGTGAATGAGTAGAACATGGGTAATTCGGTGGGGTCAACTTCCAATTCATCAAAAGAGGGAACGTTCACATCGCGGGTGAAGGTTTCTTTTACCGGGTCGAATTTGGTGAGGTAGTGATAGACATAATAAAGCGGTGCCGGGGAGCCATCCTCAAAAAAGTTATCGAGCTTGCTGCAAAACATCAGCTTGTCCGACTGGCTCATCTTCGAGTTTACGCGCATGGTGTCTTTCAGGCGATAGCCGTCATCGGCTTTTTCCATGAGGCCGTTGCGTTCATCATAGCCATCTCCGCTGGCACCTTCTTTATTTTTAGCTCCGCGAGAAGCTAATTCTTTCTCAACCGCTTTCAATTGGCCTTTGAAAAGACTTTCCGTAATGATGAAGGCAAACAGAATCAATAAAATGAATAGCCCCATTCGCACCAACAACCTCCCCGACTTTTTAAAATTCAATTCTATTGGTGATGAAAGGAGAGGCGTGAGAAAGAGCATATACAACCCATACACCACCACCGGGGCTATGTGCAGGAGAATGTAAGTGAGACTTATGTCGATCGTATCAGAAATGGAAACGAAGGTTACGATCGCAAGCACACCAAACAAAATCACATACGACCATCGCACACGGGCTAATAAAAATCCAAACACCCACCCGAAAATGAAGAGGGTGGAATAGAGTTGGAAGCGGGCTGTGGCGTAGAATACATCAAACTCACCCGGAAGTTTATTGATGATTTTCTCCGAGAGCACGTAAGCCAACCATAACAGAATAAACGTGACCACCCATCGCGCCCCATAATAATAGAGTGAATAAGAGACGAGTAGGGCCAACCCAAAATAAATGGTTTGACTGACGATGCCCGTGTTGAGTGCGGTGTAAGAAAAATTAAGGAAGCGAAGGGTGATATAACCAATGACGATAGTGGGTACTACTACTAATGCCCACCGGATCAGGAGTTGTTGGAAACGGTTTTGGTTTTTCCCTTCGGTCATCTCTTTACTTTAATAAAAATATTTTTTCCGTTTTTTATTTTAGTTGATATGAACCCAGGTTTTTGTGGGGCACCAACCTTAGTAGAAAAACTAATAATACTTTATCCTACCTTATTACCTTATTCATTCGGGTTTCAAAGTTTTTTGATAAAATTTTAGAAAGGTATCGTATTCTTCTGCAAAAGTTACTTTACGATGATGTTCAGGTTGATTGAGTATATACTT
>JAYUHI010000548.1:0-16067 GCA_043767095.1 Bacteroidota bacterium | reverse complement strand
GGCCGTTATCTTCAACCACAATTTCAATCTGTCCGTTTTTCCGTTCCGCCCGAATGTTCACAAATTTTTCAGGCTTGTTCAGGTCGTGATATTTCACGGCATTGCCAATTAAATTGCTCAACACGCTTCTCAGCCTGATTTTGTCGGATTGAATTTTCAGATCAGGTGGAATGTCCAGGCGATATTCAATGGGCGCCTGACTTTCATGATCCGCTAACTCGCTCACAATTTCTTTCACTTGTTCGTGCAAGCTGAATGGTTCGCGGTTGATTTCCGTTCTGGAATTCCGGTAAAAGTCTATGATTTCTCGAATAAAAAAATCCTGGGTTTTAATCCGGCCGTCAATCATCCCAAAATATTTGTGGGCTTCTTCCAAATTCTCCGCATGTTTGCCGATAGCTGCCAAACCCGATATGGTGGCCAGTGGCGACCGCAAGTCGTGCGACACGCTGTACACAAACCGGTCCAGTTCAGAGTTGAGTTTAATCAGTTCTTTATTCTTCTCGAGCGCTTCATTCTCTTTTTCTTCCAGCGATTTTTCTGAATAGTGATTCAGGTCTATCATGAAATAAAGTATCAATACGGAAGTGATCAGCGATACAAAAAAGTTAAGCACGAAATTTTTATAGATAAACGTTTCAGAATACTCATCATGCCACAGTTTCACCTCACCCACATAGGCTACTAAAAATATAACCGCTCCAATAACAGAAAGGACCGCACTATATCGCCATTGCTCAATACCAAACAACGCTATTGCCCCAATGCTGATGATCACGAGGAGGAATGAGACACCCGTGTAATACGGTTCGGTGGCGCATATAATAAAGACTATAGCATACGCAGGCGGAAATAAAATCAATTTGGATGCCGTATATTTTTTTAACCTGATGAGGGCGAGCGAAAAAATGCATACTACGCAGAAAGCAACATTGAGCCATGACAACCAGATGTGCTCTTCGTGAGAACCGAAGAGCATGTAAGCCCAATTCACTAAGATGCTCAGCAGCGATAAATAGCCGGTGAGTAAAACCCGCTTAAACTCCACCCTGGAGTTAATGAACTGGTTTTTACCAATGATGTATTCCCGGAGAATGCGCGTTACCTGCATGTGTTTGCTTATACAAACTTATCAAAATATCAGGATACAATGAGTTGAGCCTTCTGTGACGAAAAATATTGGCAAGGAAAGCCAGCGGAAAATCAACGACTGATCTTTTGTAAAAGTTCTTCCAGAAATTGTTTGTCGGTTTCATCAAAAGAATTGAGTTGCTCGCTGTCAACATCCAACACCATCGCCACTTCGTTGCTATGGAATACGGGAACCACGATTTCTGATTTGGATGCTGAACTGCAGGCGATGTGACCCGGGAATGCGTCCACATCAGGCACGATGATGGTTTTCTTTTCTTTCCAGGCAGTGCCGCAAACGCCTTTCCCGAAAGCAATGCGTGTGCAGGCAATGGGTCCCTGGAATGGGCCCAGCACCAATTCCTTACCTTTTACGATATAAAATCCCACCCATAAAAAATCGAAGGTTTGTTTGAGCGCTGCCGCGATGTTGGAGAGGTTGGCGATCAAATCAGGTTCGCCTGCTATTAAAGAATCAATTTGTGGAAGAAGGGTTTGGTACCGGCTGGCTTTATCCGTTGACTCGACTATATATAATTCTTCAGTCATCGTTTGAATGTCAATCACTGTCTGAATCGATTTTGGTCGAGTCAGGTAAATTATCCGTTGATGTTGGTTCTATTGAATCATTTGAATGAATTCCGGGAACTTCCTGTTGACCATTATTTTGCTGACGATCATTAATAATAGTTCCGGTTGGAATAATGAATGAATTATCCACAACAGGCATGGGTGTTGAAGCAGCAGCTTCATGGGCTGTGTGCGCTTCCGGAAAAAACTTTTTCTGAAATAACAGTATAGTTGTTACACCAATAAAAATAGATGAGTCGGCAATGTTGAACACCGGGCTGAAGAAAAGAAATTCATCACCACCCAAATAGGGAACCCAATTCGGCCAAACAAAATCAAACAAAGGGAAGAACAGCATGTCTATCACCTGGCCATGAAACCAGGGCGTTACGGATTCCAGCGGATGGTTGTGAAACAGCACACCGTAAAAGGTGCTATCAATAACATTGCCCACCGCCCCGCCCAAGATCATCGCCAACCCTACCAGGAAACCATAATGAATATTCTTCTTAGCCGAGCGAATGAGGTAATACCCAATGCCAAACATGGCAATGATGCGAAAGCCGGTGAGGGCTAATTTGCCAAACTCACTGTCCCACCGGATGCCGAAGGCCATCCCCGGATTCAATAAATAGTGAAGTTTAAAACCATACCGCCCATCGGCCAATCCGAGCACTGTTATTTCCTGGTGCAGGTACATGTATTTCTGTACTAACAGTTTACTGACCTGATCGATAAGTATGACGAGCAGGGCTACGGCAAAATATTTCAGAGCACTTCGTTTTGTTTCAATCCCTGTTGTTTGTTCTTCCACCTGTTTCTTGTTTATTTTTTGACTCCCACTTTTACCTGCATCACCCATTCGTCCATATCAAGCGAAACAGCGTCCATCACTTTCTCTTTGAACTCAATACTCAAGGCCTGGGTTTCATTACTGATAAAAGCATGATACTCTTTTATGGCCTGCTGATGGCCATTGGCCGATTCGTTGTTCTCAATTTCAATAGTTATTTTGTCCAGCACTTCAAGCCCCATGTCTTTTCTTAAATTCTGAATGCGGTTCACAAAATCGCGGGCAATGCCTTCCCGTTTCAATTCTTCCGTCAAGGTAATGTCAAGTGCAACGGTAACCCCGCCATCGGTGGCTACCGACCAGCCCGGAATATCTTCGGAGGAGATGATCACATCGTCAATTGTTAATGTAAACTCACCCTTCGCTATGCTGCCCGATGTTTCGATTGCCCTGATGTCATCCGGTGCAAAGGAATTGATAAGGGCAGCTACCTCTTTTATTTTTGAGCCGTATTGTTTACCCAGCCTGGCAAAGTTGGGCTTTATTTTTTTCACCAGCAGCCCCGAAGCATCGTCAATGTATTCTATGGCTTTCACATTCACTTCCGCTTTGATTATTTCTTCTGTGGTTTTCACACGGGCGGCAAACTTCTCATCCAGCACTGGAAGAAGAATTCTGCCGAGCGGTGTTCTCACTTTTATTTTGCTGGCCTTGCGGATGGAATGCACGAGCGAACAAATTTTCTGAGCATACTCCATCGACTTCTCAAGCTCTGTGTCAGTCCTGTTTATTTCAGGAGTTGTCCAGTTAGTGTGATGCACGGAAGCAAACCGGAGGGGAGTATTATTTTTTATAGCGCGTTCGCGGATGTTGTCGGTCAGGTTTTTATAAAGAAAGTCGGCAAAGAAAGGAGCGATGGGCGACATGAGTTGCCCAACCACCATTAAACACTCATACAACGTTTCGTATGCCGCACTTTTATTTTCCGAAAGATGTGCATTATCAACAGCAGACACAGGCCTGCCAGCCGAAGCCTTGGCGGAGGCTGGCTCCCAAAAACGCTTTCGGTTCAGCCGTACATACCAATTGCTGAGGTGATCATTCACAAAATCCTGGATGGCCCGCGCTGCTTTAGTGGGTTCGTAGTCATCGTAGGCAGACGTTACTTCAACAATCAGTGCTTGCAGTTTGGAAATGATCCAACGGTCAAGCAAAGCCAATTTATTATACGGCACGTTATTCATCTCATCTTTCACGAATCCATCAATGTTCGCATAGAGTGAGAAGAAAGAATAGGTGTTGTGCAGCGTTCCAAAAAACCTGCGCTGCGATTCGGTGACACCATCAAAATTGAATTTCAGGTTATCCCATGGTGGAGCATTCTCAACCATGTACCAGCGCAAGGCATCAGGACCGTATTTTTCCATCGCCTCGAAAGGGTTCACTGAGTTACCCAACCGCTTGCTCATTTTGTTACCGTTCTTATCTAAGACAAGCCCGGTGGAAACAACATTTTTGAAAGCCACACTATCAAAAACCAAAGCAGCAATGGCATGAAGGGTAAAGAACCAGCCACGGGTTTGGTCCACGCCTTCGGAGATGTAATCGGCAGGGAAAGCCCCCTGGCCCCCGAAGGGGGAAAGGCTACCGCGAGCTTCTTTGGAGACAGATTTTGGAATGGTTGGCAAGTGGGCCAGCTGGGTGGTGATTGCCTTCAAGACACTTTCAAGATGATTCAGCACTTCTTCATTTGTGAAGCGGACAACGGTGAATCCATGTAGATTGAGCACGTGTGTCCTTGCATCATCGTATTGTTTTTGTTCTGTTGTATTGTGGTATCCTCCGTCAACTTCAATAACTAAATTTTTTGATAGGCATGCGAAATCAACAATGATGTCATCAATAAGATGTTGCCTTCTAAATTTGAATCCTGCAAGTTTTTTTCCACATAGTTCATTCCAAAGCGATACTTCCGCAGGAGTTGGATTTGACCTGTTCTTTTTTGGAAATTCTTTTAGCAGTTTATAAAGTTGCGGATTGGCGGTTTGCCAATTCGGTAGCCCCCTGACCCCCGAAGGGGGGATAGCAAGATTGTCAATATTTTTGAAGGGTGTGTTGGTTATTCCCCCTTCGGGGGTCAGGGGGCTGAATGGCCAATGATGTTGTGCATACGGCATAGCCCCGGAATCAAACCAAACATCTATCAAGTCTGGCTCGCGGTACATGGGCTGGCCTGACTTGCTCACCAAAACAATTTCATCAACATATGGCCTGTGCAAATCGGTTAGTTTGCTGTTAGTTGTTAGTTGTTCGATTCCTGCCTGTTTTGCTTTTTCAATTTCTGATTTCAACTCTTCTATCGAACCAATGCAAATTTCTTCTTTGCCGTCTGTAGTTCTCCAGATGGGCAAGGGTGTTCCCCAAAACCGCGAGCGCGATAAATTCCAATCCACCAAATTTTCCAGCCAATTTCCAAAACGACCTGTGCCGGTGGACTCCGGTTTCCAATTGATGGTTTTGTTCAACTCAACCATCCGGTCTTTCATCGCTGTGGTTTTAATGAACCACGAGTCCATGGGATAGTACAACACGGGTTTGTCGGTTCGCCAGCAATGCGGGTAGGTGTGCTCGAATTTCTCCACCTTAAAAGCCTTGTTCTCTTCTTTTAAAATAATGGAGATGATAACATCGGTGGTTTTATAATCAGGATGCGATTCATCTTCGTTGGTGTAGTTCTTGACATAGAAATCATCCTCGCCCAGGGGTTTATGCGTTTTGATTTTGTATCTCAGGATGCCTTCCTGTAATTTTTCCCCAATCTCTTTCACGAACCGGCCATGCTTGTCAACGGTGGGCACTTCATTGCCCAATTCATCATTCAGCGTGAGCGGAGGAATTCCATATTGTTTTGCAATCTTAAAGTCATCGGCCCCAAAGGTGGGCGATGAGTGGACCACGCCCGTACCATCTTCAGTAGTAACAAAATCTCCGGCCACCACTTGAAAGGCTTTGTCTGCATCGTAAAGGGGTGAAAGGAATGGCATGAGTTGTTCGTAGCGAATCCCGATCAAGTGCCTTCCTAAATAGAATCCAGCGTATTCTGAAAATGAATTTCTCTTCATTAGGTAAGGAATATGCTTATCTCCTGCCGTGTACTTCACGATATCTTCTTCCTTATACACGGGATAAAATACTGAAGGATCAAGTATTTTATCAATGAGAGAATTTGCGAAGAGTACTGTGATTGGCTTATAAGTATACCGATTATATGTTCTAACTGTCAAGTATGCGATATCCTTTCCAACCACTAATGCAGTATTCGATGGCAGCGTCCAAGGCGTGGTCGTCCAAGCTAAGATGAATACATCATCTATCCCCCCTTCGGGGGTCAGGGGGTCAAACAAAAACTCCGACCTCTCATTTCTCCTCACCTTGAACTGCGCCACAATAGATGTGTCTTTTACATCTTTATAACAACCCGGCAAATTCAACTCATGCGAACTAAGTCCTGTACCAGCAGCAGGTGAGTATGGCTGGATACTGTAGCCTTTGTATAAAAGTTTTTTCTCGTAAAGATTCTTTAACAGCCACCAGATAGATTCAATGTATTTGCTGTCGTAGGTAATGTAGGGATTTTTCAAATCCACCCAGTAGCCCATCTTTTCGGTGAGGTCATCCCACTGATCCTTGTACATCATCACCGTTTCCTTGCACTTTTGGTTGTACTCGGCAATTGAAATCTTAGTACCGATGTCGTCTTTGGTGATGCCCAGCATTTTTTCTACTTGCAGTTCTACGGGAAGGCCGTGCGTGTCCCATCCGCCTTTGCGATTTACCTGGAAGCCTCTCAATGTTTTGTACCGGCAAAAAATATCTTTTATCGTCCTGGCCATCACATGATGGATGCCGGGCGTTCCGTTGGCTGATGGCGGCCCTTCATAAAAAGTGAATGTTGGTTCCCCTTCGCGCAGGCTTACCGATTGCTCAAAGATTTTCTCTTGCTTCCAATGCTGCAATATCTCCGCGCTTATTTTTGGGAAGTTGAGTTCTTTATGTTCGGGGTATTTGGTCATCTTGAATATTTCAATCAGTTCAAAAAGTCAGGTTGGTTAAAAATCGGAAATCAAAAATTTAAAATCCTCAATCTAAAATTCTTTTACTCCGCAGCCCCCGCTCTATCGTGGATTTTTATTTTCTTCAAATCAATAGCCTCATCTTCAGCTTCGCCATAGAAAGAAGTATCCAATTCATCAATCAACTGACGCCCTTCTTTTGGTTTGGGCTTATCAAAGGTTAGAATCAGTGAAGGCAGCAAAATCAAATTCGTGAACATCGATATCACTAACGTTGTGGATGTGAGAATGCCTAAAGAAACCGTTCCGCCAAAATCTGAAAAAGCAAAAATGATGAACCCGGCAAACAACACCACCGAAGTGTAAATGATGCTCTTGCCAGTTTCAAGAATACTGTCGCTCACGCACCGGGGGACAAAGAAACCACCTGAAGCCGAGAATAATTCCTGCCGGTATTTGGCCAGAAAACGAATGGAGTTATCCACCGATATGCCGAAGGTGATGCTGAAAATAATAGCGGTGCTCGGCTTCAGTGGAATATTAAAATAGCCCATCAAACCAGCAGTGATCATAAGTGCCAGCAGGTTTGGAATAAGGGAAATGATAATCATCCTCACATTCGCGAAAAGCATAGCCATTGAAAGGGTAATCAGCACACAGGCCAAAATCAAACTTTCGGTCAGGTTATCAATCAAAAATTTATTTCCCTTGATGAATATTTTGGAAGATCCTGTGATGGTTACGCTTACACTGTCTGATTTCGATTTCAAATTTTCTTTCAGCGCTTCCACCAGTTTGTCTGCCCTAGGCTGAATTACATTAATTAATAGTGAGTCCATTCGCTTAGAGCCGATGTCGGCCATTTGCATGGAGATGCGCATTTTGCGGAAGGAGGTATCAACGAACGATTTGAAAAGCTCGCTGTTATCTTTCTGCCCCTTCATGTAGCGCAAAATGAAACCCGATTCTTGTTTGGATGGAAGCGTGTACCGATCGGGATTGTTATTGTAGTATGCCTGCTTGGCCGCTTTCACGAAACTCACAATCGAAACTGGCCGGGAGGTGACAGTTATTGAATCAAGTGATTGCTCGAAATCATCAACCAACTGAATATTTTTAACATCAAGTAGTGGCCGCTTGCGTTTGGTTTGTAAGTCCACCACAATTTCTAAAGGCATCACCCCACTGAAATTCGATTCAAAAAATTTCAGGTCCTTTTTCATCTGGCTTTCTTCGGGTATATCATCCACCATGAAAGACAAACTTTGAAGCCGCATCATGCCAATCACCGAGACAACAGCCAGTGTTGCTGCAATAAAGTAAACCACCTTTCGGTTATTTTGAACCAGCACATCAATGCCTTTTACGAATCCGTTTAATATCCGGAAGTCAAGATGTTTTAAGTGTTTCGAGCTGGGCTCAGGCATCCAACTTAAAATGCCCGGTATCATAACCAGGCTCACAAAAAATAAGGCGATAATGTTTATGCCAGCCACAATCCCGAATTCGCGCAGCACAATGATGTCCGTTGAAAGTAAAGTAAGAAAGCCAATGGCTACAGTGAGATTGGTGAGGAAAGTGGCCAGTCCCATCTTTTGAACCACCACCTGTATCGCCTCCATTTTGTTCTTGTGCTTGATATATTCCGAGTGATACTTATTTAACAAGTAAATGGCGTTGGTAATGCCGATGGTTACGATCACCGGGGGGATTAAACCGGTGAGCATGGAAATCTTAAATCCTAATAAACTAACGGTGCCAATAGTCCAGATCACCAGGATGCCAATCATGATCATGGAGAAAAACACAGCGCGAAAAGACCGGAAAAACAAAAGCATGATCACCCCCGTAACCATGGCGGATAGATATAGGAAAAAAGAAAGTTCTTTTTTTACTTGCTCGGCCACCACTGTACGCACGAAAGGGAGACCAGCATAGCGAACTTCGATGTGGGTTATATCCTGGAATTTTGTTCCAGCCATCACAATGCTGTCGGTCATACCCACCCGCTTTGAAGAGTTGGCGTACTCCTTGGCAATGGAAACCAGCATGGCTGTGGCGCCCACCTCATTGAATAATTTTCCCATGTAAAACTTTTGATTGCGGGCAACCTGGAGCAGGCTGTCTAATTGCTGTTGAGAGTTCAGGGAGTCTTGAAAAAGGGAAAGTAAATAGAACCGATCGTTGGCCGTGTCCTTCCCAATGATCTTCATCTGGGGCAGAGAAATGACTTCATTCACACCACCGATATTCTTGAGGTCTTGATTCAGAACCCTGAGGGCCTTAAAGTTTTTTAATTGATAAATGCTGCTGTCTTTCATTCCGATGGCCAGCACGTTTCCGTCTTCTCCAAATTCACTTTTAAACTTTTGAAAGAAAACCATGTCGGGGTCGTTGGGAGGCACAGACCGGGCGAAGTCATAGCTCATCTCTACCCGAACTGCGTAAAAGCCCATGAATACGGTAATGCCCGCAATGACGAGCATTAGCAAGAGCCGGAAACTGATAATTAATTCAGAGATTTTCTGCCACATGGGCCATATAAAATAGCCGGCAAAGCTAAGGATTTTTGGGGTTTGAAGGCGGGTTCAGAGATGATTTACGTCAACCGGTAACCGTTAGGTCTGCTTGCTTCAGCGAGACGCAAAGCCACACTGTGATAATGGAAGAAATAGTGAAATAGAGGTAAATGAAGTTGGCTGCTCCGGGCATCAAGGCGCTTAATCCAAACCAATCACCTTGAACTGCCAATAAATAAACACCCATTCCATTTTTTGCTAACTCCCAAACAAAAGCCAAAGGATTATTATCCAGCAATTCGGTGTAGGCATAGACACTCAGAAAAATGAATCCGCCATAAACGAATATATTGGGCGATCCAATGTTGGCGATGTTGCCGAACAGATAACTGATAAACAACAGCGTCATGGTCATCTGTGCCCAACTCCACGCCAAAACAGAGGGTGAATTTTTTGGATCATACTTTTCGAAATGAAAGACATCTTCAATTTTATAAACGGGAAATTTCTGCGCTACATCCTTGGGTCGCCAGCCTAAAGGCATAAACCAAACTTTAAGTTTGTCGGCCCAACGTTGAGCATGCCAGGCATCTTTCATTAAAAGCCACATGTGCATGAAATTAATTTTGATAGGATTCCAGGTGCGAACAGGCCGGGTAACACCATACACAGGCTTAATGTGATCTACTTCTTCCTGGAAGGTGCCGAAGAGTTTATCCCAAATGATAAAAATCTGCGAGTAGTTTTTGTCTAAATATTCTTTGTTGATGGCATGATGAACGCGGTGGAGCGATGGCGTGACAATAATTTTTTCGAGAATGCCCATTCGGCCAATGTGTTGTGTGTGATACCAGAATTGAGCGAACAAATGCAACGGAGCCACAATGGCAATTACGGAATTCGGAACACCCAGCACCGCAGCAGGTAAAAGAAAAACAGCAAAAATCCTGACGATGGTAGAAATGCTTTGCCGCAGCGCACAGGCCAGGTTAAACTCTTCGCTGCTGTGGTGAATGATGTGGTTGTTCCACATGAAGTTGATTTCGTGATTAAAGCGGTGCACCCAGTACCCGGCAAAATCAAGGGCGATGAACGCGATGCTGTAGGTAAGCCAACCCGATTCAACCTGCATCATTGCAACTTTTGATAAAAGCCACGGATAAGAAATAATGGCAAAACTCAGTCCCAATACATCTTTGGTAGAGTTCGTGATGCCCGAACTCAAACTCGAAATCATGTCGTTGTTGCGAACGGTGTCGTTGCCTTTGCGCCAGCCCCACCATTTTTCGAAAAGCACTAACACCAGGAAGGCTGGCATGGCAATCAATAGAATTTTCCCGTAAGCTTCCATGCCTTAAATTTAAGTAATCTGAAATCTTTCCGCCACTTGAATTTCGAATGATCTTAAACGACCATCGATTCAGGCGCCATTCCAGAAGCCTTGAGCGTATGATTGATTAAACGCCAAATTATATTGCTTTGCTAAAAATGTTCTGACCGGACATTTCTCCATAGGCATCAAATACCTGGCAGATGTTTCGGGTAAAGGCTCTTCCAAGCTTTGTCATGGTTAAGCCCTTGTCAGAAAAATCTACAAGGCCTTCCTGTTGCATTTCCTGAAGATTCACGAGTACCTCGTGCGTTATAAGCGGGTTAAGCAACGTTCGAGGTACAAAACCCTGGCAGATGAACTTCTGTATCACTTCTTTGCGCAACCGGTCATCAACTTGCTGAAGGTGGCCTTTGATGATGGGTAACTTGCCTGCATTCACCTGCTCTTCATATGCCTCTACAGCCTTTATATTCTGTGCGTATCCATAAGCCGTTTCACTAATCGCAGAAGTTCCAAGCCCGATGAGCATTTCCGTATGTGTGGTGGTATAGCCCATAAAATTGCGATGAAGGGTGCCGCTTTTTTGAGCTACGGCAAGTGCATCGGCAGGTAAACCAAAATGATCCATGCCAATCTCCAGGTATCCATTTTCGATCAGCAGGTTTAGGCCCGTTTCGTAAAGCTCCCTTTTTCTAACATCCGTGGGGAGATCGGCATCTTCATATCCGCGCTGCCCCGGCTTAATCCAGGGAACATGAGCATAGCTATAAAATGAAATCCTTTCTGGTCTGAGGCTGAGTACTTGCTCGATTGTTTGCTCAACACTGCTCCTACTTTGAAAAGGCAATCCATAAATCAGATCGAAGTTCACAGACCTGTACCCTATCTTTCTGCTCACCTCAACAGCATACTTTACTTTTTCAAATGGCTGTATTCGGTGAATGGCATTCTGCACTTTTTCATCTAAGTCCTGCACACCATAACTCACTCTTCTAAATCCATGATTGTACAAAACCTTAAGATGAGACTCTTCGGTATTGTTTGGATGTCCTTCAAAACTGAATTCTTGATCGGGGTGAACGTCACAATCTTTTAAAATTCCAGTTAACAGCACATCCAAATTGTGCGCAATAAAAAAAGTCGGTGTTCCACCACCCAGGTGCAATTCCCTGATCAAAGGTCTCCCGCCAAAAATCTTTTTATAGATGTTCCATTCATTCAAAAGAGCTTTAATATACCTCTCTTCAACCGCGTGATTCTTAGTAATGCGAGTATTACAGGCGCAGTATGTGCACAAACTTTCACAAAAGGGGAGGTGTATATACAAACTCACTCCCTTCTCGTTATTACTGAAATCGAAAGCATGTTTCAAATTAACCCGCCAGACTTCCCTATCAAATTCATCCGTTTTCCAAAACGGCACTGTCGGGTAGCTTGTGTAACGGGGAACGGGCCTGTCATACTTTTTCAGAAGTAATGAATAATCCATCATTCAAGAGATTGAAGCAACAAAGGTGTTTTTGGGCTGTTGAATCACCTTTGAGTTTTCTCAGGATGGGAGTATGATAATAATCAGGTTATAAGAGAAACAGGCGCCTAAGATGGCCTGGCACTCTTAGCACTCCATTAAAAAGAACTGCTTTGGAAAGTGCTGTGCTTATAAATCAGGATTGGACTAACTTTTGATTCCTGAGCAAATGACATCGAGTTGGTCGATGTCGTTGAGGGTTATCCAGTTCATTTTCTAAATAACGATTCCACAAACTCCGTTTTGTCAAACAGCTGCAAATCACCCACCTTTTCGCCCACGCCAATGTATTTAACCGGAATCCCGAACTCATCCGAAATACCAATCACCACACCACCTTTGGCAGTTCCGTCAAGTTTGGTGATGGCTAAGGCAGTCACATCGGTTGCTTTGGTAAACTCACGCGCCTGGATCACGGCATTCTGACCCGTGCTTCCATCCAACACAAGCAGTACTTCGTGTGGGCCGGCTGGCACAACTTTTTGAATAACCCTTTTGATTTTTGAAAGTTCATTCATCAGGTTGGTCTTCGTGTGCAGTCTTCCGGCTGTGTCAATGATAATGACATCCACATTTTGCTTAACACCTTCACTAACGGCATCGAAGGCCACTGCCGAAGGATCCGTATTTTGCCCGTGGGCGATAACCGGCACGCCCACCCGCTGCCCCCAAAGTTTCAACTGATCTACTGCTGCCGCGCGAAACGTATCGGCAGCGCCCAGTAAAACATTTTTGCCCTCCTCTTTAAGTTGTGCCGAAAGTTTCCCGATGGTGGTGGTCTTGCCAACTCCATTTACGCCAACCACCATAATTATGTATGGCTTGATTTCGGAAGGAATAATGATTTCGTTTTTTTTACCAGCACTCTCAGAAAGAAGCCCGGCTATCTCCTCTTTTAAAATTCTATCCAATTCTGAGGAGCCCAGGTATTTATCGCGGGCCACACGCTTTTGAATACGATCGATAATTTTTAAAGTAGTATTGATACCAACGTCTGATGAAATCAGAATTTCCTCAAGGTTGTCGAGCACTTCATTGTCCACACTGGATTTTCCCAACACCACCTTTCCCAATTTACCCAAAAAAGATTCCTTGGTTTTTTTTAAACCTTCATCGAGCGACTCTTTTTTTTCTTTCGAGAATAAACCAAACATAGTAGAATGGGTTAAAGATAAAAAAAGTCCCGCGGGGGGACTTGAAATTTACTGTCAGCCTTAGCTTGTCGAAGGCGTCCTTCGAAGGTCAGGTTTCGACAGGCTCTCCAAAGGAGTCCTTGGGACAACCTGACAAATTACTTCTTGGCCAAAGTCTCCTTCACCAATTCCACCGGCACAATCTCCTCCCTAAACGTATAGGCACCGGTCTTTTCTGATTTAATAGCACGGATAACTTTCGCGAAGTTTTTTCCTTCAGCTTTCTTCAGGGTAGCAACAACTTTCTTTGCCATGGGTATTTATCGTTAATCGTTACTTGATTTCCTTGTGAAGCGTCATCTTCTTCATCACCGGATTGTATTTCTTCAACTCTATACGCTCGGTAGTGTTCTTCCGGTTCTTAGTGGTGATGTAGCGGCTCGTGCCAGCCAATCCGCTGTTCTTATGTTCGGTGCATTCCAGAATTACCTGAATGCGGGTTTTATTCCTTGCCATGTCTGATGTATTTTAAATTCTTAGGATGCTTTTGCCAGGTAGCCTTCGGCCCTGGCTTCTTTCAACACGGCTGAAATTCCTTTCTTGGAAATAGTCTTGATTGCCTTCGTAGAAAGCTTAAGGGTAATCCACTTGTCCTCCTCTGGAATGAAAAACTTCTTGGTTTGGAGGTTGGGATAAAACCTGCGTTTTGTTTTGTTATTGGCGTGCGAAACATTGTTTCCAACCCTCGGCCGCTTCCCTGTAATTTGACAAACCCGTGCCATACGTTAAAATTTAGCCCTTTTCGTTAAGGGAGGGCAAATATCGACAAAACAGCCCCAATTATCCAAAGCCTCATTAAAATTAGCATTGGATCATATTTGGCGATTTCTCGAATTATAAAAATTGATAACTTTCTTAAAGATTAAACCCAATTCATTATGAAAACAAAAATATTAACGCTGTTCACCCTGCTAGCAATGGCGGCAGTGTCCCATGGTCAATTCATTAATAAGGGAGCTATATTGGCTGGAGGTGGCCTCGAATTTAAGTCGCAGAAGGAAGACTCGTCAAAAGACAAGCTTACGCAGTTTTCGGTTATGCCGTGGGTTGGCTATACGGTAATAAACAATTTGGTTGTGGGGGCAGGAGTGCAACTTGGTTATGCAAAGGCCGAAGCTAGTTCCGGCACTTTTGAGGCCTCACAAACTGAATTGCTATTTGCTCCCCTGGTTCGCTATTACCTAAACCAAGGTGTTTTTTTTCATGGCCAATTTGGTTTAGGTTCAAGCAAAGGTAAGTTCACGAGTGGAAGTAGTACCAGCGAATCGAAAAGCAGCCTGGTTCAGATAAAAGCAGGGGCGGGTTATGCAGTAAAAATTGGGGAAAGTGCGCTCTTCGAGCCCATGGTAGGCTTTATTTCCGAAGCGTCTAAGTCTGATGTTTCGGGGTCATCAACAGTAACCAATGCTGGTTTTTTCGGGATGATGACTTTCACTGTTTTCCTAAAAAGACCTTAACTGGCAATTTCAGTTCATGAAAACTAGTCAGGATAGTGTCTCAGCTTGAACAACTGAGACACTATTTTTTTTTGAGCATGGGAAATAGCCGAAGAATTTCCTCTGGACCTGGTTGGCTACCATACTCACATATTTCAAACGCCTCGGCATGCTGAACTTTGGCTGCTTGTTCTTTTCCATAAAATGCTTCCAATGATTTCCGGACTTCTGGGGTAATGGTCACGGCCCGGTTTTTCGCCAGCCATTTTTTTCGCTCGGCTTTATCGGCTGGAACCTTATCGAGGTAGCCGCCAATCCAGGGAAGCCACTCATACACCTGCGATTGATGTGCATCAAGTCCATCAATTTTCTTTTCATAAACGGAGGTGATATCGATGGCTACATCAGGCCGGAAAGGATTTGGCCGTTGGAAAAAATCCTGGAAGTAAAGAAACACCGGATTCTTTTTTAAGGGCGGAGTATCAGGAGCAACATTGGGAACGCCAACCATATAAGCAACATCCTGAACCAACACGCCCGTGTACCGATGATCAGGATGATAATCATTTGGCCGGGGGGCAATCACCATGTCCGCTTTCCATTCCCTGATCTTTCGAATGATTTGCAACCGGACTTCCAACGTGGGGAGAAGTTCGCCATCGTGATTATCCAGCACATCGTAAACTACACCTATCCTTTTGCCTGCCTCCTGCGCTTCAGCGATTCTGCGTTTGGCCAGCATGCCTCCACCCTCGGACTGATGGCCGGCATCGCCATTGGTAACGGAAACAAATTTTACCGCGTGGCCCAAACTGGCAAACAAGGCTGCGGTTCCGCCACCATCCTGGTCGCAGTCATCCGGGTGGGCGCCAATCATGATGATCCGAATTGGATTGGCGTTGGGTTGGGCTGCCAATAAGTTGGTGCAAAAAACACCGATTAAAAGTGTGATGAATTTTAACATGGCGATGGTTTATGATTTGAAAGTATAACTTTATCTTTTCATCCGAAACCGAAAAAGATATGAAGTGCCGATTTTTATTGTTGTTGGCTTCCGTGTTGTTGACCCAACCTTTATTTTCCCAGTCTATGAAAGCATCCGAAAAAGATTCTATTTTAAAAATCAGTAAGGTTAATGACTTTGAAGTGACTGGTGATGGTGCCTCCTCAGCCTGGAATTCAGCCCAATGGGTTTCCTTGTCTAAACGGAAAGGAATTGCGGAATACAAAACCCAATTCAAAACGGTTTACTCTGCCACCGGCATTTACTGCCTCTTCTCTTGTGAAGACGAAAAAATTACGTCCACCATCAAAGAAGACTTTGCCGACATTTATAATGAAGATGTAGTGGAGGTTTTTTTCTGGACGGATGAATCCAGCCCCCTGTATTTCGAGTATGAACTATCGCCATACAATTTCGAATTGCCCATTATCGTCCCCAATTATAAAGGCGTCTTTTATGGCTGGCTTCCGTGGCACTACGAAGGCGAA
>JAYUHI010000547.1:0-6812 GCA_043767095.1 Bacteroidota bacterium | reverse complement strand
ACTCCAGAGGAGTCCTATGTTTGTAGAGGGCGAATCCATAATGCGGAACGACCCCGGAGGGGTCGAATGTTAAGTCGCGACAATTTGAAATGCACCCGAACTGTTAGCGTTGGGGGGTTTAACGAAAGAACAGGTAGTTTCGCAGTCATGAACAATGCCCTCCTCAAGGAATTTCTGGATGAGAAAGTTGACCTCTACAACCGCCCTGAGTTTATTGAGCTAGATCCAATCCAGATTCCACATCAGTTCAATAAACGTCAAGACATTGAGATTGCCGGTTTCTTCGCGGCCACCCTCGCCTGGGGTCAGCGTAAAACCATTATTGCCAAGGGTAAAGAGTTGATGGAATTGATGAATAATACTCCTCATGATTTCATACTTCATCATAAAAGCCATGACCTAAAGCGAATCAGTCGATTCAAGCACCGAACATTCAACTCAACCGACCTACTCTATTTCATTTCATTTTTTAAAGATTTCTACTCTAAAAATAATTCTCTGGAGGAGGCATTCATCAATTCAAACAGGAAATCATTGTTGATGAAAGATAGCCTGACTCAATTTCACGATCTGTTTTTTTCCCTGGAGCACTTACCTCAGCGAACCCGGAAACATGTTGCCACCCCGGCTCGAAAATCGGCTTGTAAGCGAATCAATATGTTTTTGCGTTGGATGGTGCGGAATGATAATCGGGGAGTAGATTTTGGACTATGGAAAAAAATATCTCCGGCCCAACTCATCTGTCCCATTGATTTGCATGTTGAGCGGGTGGCGCGTAAACTAAAACTGATAAAACGAAATTCAGTCGATTGGGAAACGGCCATTGAACTCACCAATAGTCTTAAAAAATTTGATCCGTCCGATCCGGTGAAATATGATTTTGCTTTGTTTGGGTTGGGGGTGAATACTGGAATGTAAGGCCTCACCCCCTGCCCCTCTCCTAAGGAGAGGGGTGACTCTCTGTTGTTATTTATTGTTATGATACATCTCATTTATTCCTTATAAAATTGATGATACATCAAGGGGCAGGGGGTGAGGTCTTGCCCCATTGAGAAGGGTTACTCCTCCACTTCTTCACATGTTCCAAATCTTCGGCTTTGATGTAATTCATTTTCAAGGCTTCAGGCAACAGGTGCTCAAAATCCGAAAGACAAATCAATGGAACGCTGGCTGCTTCAAAATTTTTGACCGCAACATCAAAGCCGTAAGTAAAAATTGCCACCATGCCATCCACAATGAACCCCGCACTCTTCAACGTTTCTGCGGCTTTCAATGAACTTCCTCCTGTTGAGATCAAATCCTCCACTAAAACTACCCGTTGTCCTTGAACTATTTTTCCTTCGATAAGATTTTCCATGCCATGGTCTTTGGGTTTGGGCCTTACATAAATAAAGGGGAGATTCAATTCTTCCGCCACCAGGGCGCCTTGAGCAATACCCGCTGTAGCTACTCCGGCAATACATTCGGTTCCTTTAAAATTCTCGCGAACAGCATCTGCCAAAAATGATTTAATCATCTCTCTGATTTTAGGATACGACAGGGAAATCCGGTTGTCGCAATAAACGGGCGACTTCCAGCCCGAACTCCACGTAAAGGGTTTTTGGTAATTTAATTTGATGGCGCCTATCTCTAACAGGATTGATGCCACCGTGCCGGCCGTCTTTTCCGAAACCTGAACTATTTTCATGATTGACAATTATCTGCAAAAAAGCTGAATACTATTTGGCTTAGTGAGAATAATTTATGTTTTTGCACAAGTTGATTAAAGACTTGCCATGAACCTTTTTGTGAACGACATCCCTATTCGGGTTCTTAAACCGGGCAAGGAGCCACATCCGGGAAATGTTAGCCATTCAGTTGATGCCAAAAAAGAGGCCATCACAAAGGCTAAACTGGTTCATCACGCCTGGATTAGCAATTGTTCGGTTCAACACCTGGATAGCATTCTAGATTTAATCAGTTTACACGTCCCAACCGATTTATTGTCGCTCTACCTTACGGTGATTGATTATGAAGAGGTGAAATCGTACCTGAAAAAGAAATTCACCATAGTGCGGGCATCAGGCGGGCTGATTACCAAAAAGGAAAAATTTCTAATGATCTACCGGATGAAAAAGTGGGACCTTCCCAAAGGCAAGAAGGATAGCGGTGAAAATTATACCAAGACAGCCGCGCGTGAAGTAAAGGAAGAGTGTAACATAACAGTTAAAACCGGCAAAAAAATCTGCACCACCTGGCATACCTACACCATGAATAAAAACATGATGCTCAAGAAAACAAGGTGGTATAGTATGGATGTTGTTAACGATACTAAGATGCGGCCGGAAACCAAAGAGGATATTGAAGAAATCCGGTGGATGACTCGCAAGGAGGTTTATCACGCCCTCGAAAATTCATACAAATCTATCCGGTTTGTGTTTGAAGAGTACTACAGGAAATCGGAAGTGGTTAAATCTTAAAGTGCGTACGGCAAAAAAGCCGAGACATCGCCACCATAGCGGTGCACCTCGCGGATGATGCTGGAATTAATGGCCGCGAGTTCCGGGGAGGTAATAAGAAATACAGACTCCAATTCTTTGTTAAGATGTTTGTTCACCTGGGCAATGCTGTTCTCGTACTCGAAATCGGTGGTGTTGCGGAGGCCACGTAAGAGAAAACGGGCGCCATGCTCCTGGGCCAGTGTTGCTGTAAGCTTTGAATAAGTTATAACTCTAATGTTCTTATGAGCGGCAAACGTGGATTTGATTTTATCAACCATAACCTCTACAGGAAAGTAACGGTTGCTTTTGCCACTATTGTAGCCAATGGCAATCACCACTTCATCAAATAGGTTTAGCCCGCGCAACACAATGTCTTCATGACCTTTGGTGAAAGGATCGAATGAACCCGGGAAGAGTGCAATGCGGGGCATGGGCTGTCGGGGAAGTGGTTGGTAAGTAGTAAGAGTAGTTGGTAGTTGGTAGTCTGTGATTTGGATAGAATGTTAATGTTTTGATTTCAAATCATTCATTTTCATGACTATCCAATTTTCGATTTAGTTGTTGATTGCTGTTTATTGATAATGATTACCGATTACAATTACAGCTTACCGATTACCCCCTACCTTTTACAATTACTAATTCCCCAAACTCAATGAAAATAGATCAAAAAAATGATGCTCCTGAACTTCATCGAACATAAACCCAAATTTGAGATGGCGCAGCCTTCCGCCAAACGAAACATTTTGAATATATTTCACAAACTCCTGGTAGTGCGGAGAATTCTTCCCAATATACCCCCAGAGCACAACCTGACTAGTTTGCTGATCCATGTTCATTGATTTCATAACCAGCATAATGTATTTCACATAATCCGAAAATTGCTTGATGGCGAATTGGTTGTAGTAAGTCAAACTGTTATTGCGCAGACATATGATATGCAGTTTGAACCGATCCACATAAATATACAGGGGCAAATCACTTTGAGAGTAAGACAGGCACCCTGAAATAATAGCGTGCGATTGGTGTATAAACTTTACCGGCACATTTTGGTAGTACTGTATCAACATTTCGTGCAGGCCTTTGTGGATGGCGAAAACTGTAATGGCATCCGTGGCTGATGATGAGGCATGCAGCACTATTTCATCGGGCTCAACTTTCGCATTGAACTTGAGATAATCAGTAGTAGAGGTTTCCGAAAAAAGGGAAGATGGTACCTGAACGAATTTACTGTTTTTTATTCCGATAATAACCTGCTTCCAGAATCCTGCCTGCAGCAATTCATGCGAATCGAAAAGGGACTTAACAGCTTCAAAATGTTCGGTGTGGTCTTTAGGATCGCCCAACACATAGTCCTCAAAAAAAATTACGCGGTTATCTTCATTATCGACAACGCCAACCTGGAAGTCGCGCACCCCGAAATTAATCAATAGTGAATATTGGTGGAGTTTCTCCAGGTCAAAGGTTTCGTCCTTGACTTTTTTAATCAACTTATAACTGGAGACTGCCGTTTGCACGATATTGGATTATTCCCAATTTCCTGTGGTGGCCGCGTCTAACCGTGAACCAAACCGAAGCGGTTTTTTGGATTTGTTTTCGTTCGATTCTCTCCGGCTCCGATCGGCTGGTGCCGGATCAATCACCTCGATAACATCCACTAACAATCCGTTCTTGTCCACCTTGCCAACAAAAATTTTAATCATCTTGCCGGGCATGTATGGCACTTCACCAATCTTGCGCACATCAACATTCGGGTTGAACTGATAGTCCCAGAAGTTAATCAGGTTTTGACCTTTCGTTACTTTATCGCCTGTTTTTAAATCAGCAAGAGAGCCGATATTTCCGTTTTCGATAAACTTGGACTCGACCAATTTACCGCCAATCATAACGCCATAGGCTTTCTGAGTTTTAATAACCCTGTCCCCTACCTTCACATTGAAAGACTGGAACACACCATCATCGGCAGCGTTCATGGTGTAATTCTTTTTAAAAATTTTCTCCCTGGCCGGAATGAACCCCAAGGTATCTTTAATCTGAGTTACTTTCTCAACACCGTATGCCTGCTGTTCTATTTTTTCAGTAATTTGAATAATCGGCACCTCCCCCTTCTCAATAAAATCGGCCAGGCTGTCCCAGTTGGCTGTGTAGTAACCCATTTGCGCCTGAAAAACCATCTCGGCTTCGCGGATTAACATGAGGCGTGCTTTCATTTGGGCTTCTTTAAAGGCCACGTCTTTCCTATCTTCAATTACCCTTTCAATTCCTTTATACAAATAAATAAACAGTACAATACTACCTATGAGCAGAACGATGGTTAGAATTTTAGTCAGATTCATTGGGTTTTAGATTTAGCGTGCAAGTATAAATATTTAAGGTTGTATAACACATATTAGGGCAATGTTTTCATCATCAGACAAGGGTAAAAAAACCCCTCAAATCCTTTATGCCCAATGGAGAATTTACGAGGTGAAAAATGCCATGCAGATGAAAAGCAGGAATGGCAATTACCTCAGAGGGGGTAAAGAATCGGAGTTCAGAAATGATTGGGCGACCCCGCATCTCCGGGTCCCTGCCTATCCTGGGCTGCCCAAGTAGTTTAACTTCATAGAACAGTTCTACCGCGTGTAAGGGAAACCTTATGAATTCACATCCAAATAGAAAGGCATTAATCACAATATCGGAATTACATTCCTCCACGAATTCGCGCCTTAAAGCCGCTTCAGCAGGTTCGCCAAACTCAACACCCCCGCCAGGAGGAGCCCAGAAATCGTGGCCATATAAACCCTTATGGTTAATAAGCAGAATCTGTTCGTCTCTGAAACACACCCCGCAAACCCTTAATCGAATCCTGTCACCGAATTTTTCCAACGGTTGCTTATCCACGCGTATGTTTATTGGTTACAGATGAGGTAAATTTCAAATAAAGTGCTGAACTTTATGGCTCAATTGCAAATCTTAATCAAACAAACTCAAAAAAGACACGCGTTATGAGAAAATTAATGTTGTTAGCGGTAGTGATGCTTTTTATGGTTGGGCTGCATGCTCAAAACCAAACCGGACCTATTTTAACCTGGGAAAAAGGCTCACACGATTTTGGCGAGGTAGTGCAGGGCAATAAAGTTGAGCATACCTATAAATTCACCAATACGGGCAACGAGCCATTAATTATCACCAACGTGATTCCTTCTTGCGGATGTACACTGCCTAAAAGCTGGTCGCGCGACCCCATTATGCCGGGCGGAAGTGGTGAACTTGTAATTGCGTTTGACAGCGCAGGTAAAACTTTGGGAAAACTGGAACGGGCAACTTCCGTGGTTTCAAACGCCTCCAACGAAGGGGCTAACCAAATCAAGTTTTCAGCCCTCATTATAGAGAAGAAGCCAGCTAATTAATCCTACTTTGTCACATTTTGAAAACTGGATTCTATTATCGAACCCTGACAGGGTTTTCAGAACCCTGTCAGGGTTAGTTTATGTAATATGACAAAGTAGGATTAATTCGAAATCAGAATTTAAGACCGTCCCGCCTTTAGGCTGGACGGTTTTTTATTGCTTCATTTTGACCAGGCGATAAAGAAGCAGCGCCCATCCTCCCAGCATTAAAGCCCCGCCCATCGGAGTAACATACACAACCCAGTGAATGGAAGTTAAGGACAAGGCATATAAACTTCCACTGAATAAAACAGTTCCCCAAAAAAACATGAGCCCAACCCACTTCAGGCTGTTGTTGCGCTGATCGGATAACAATCCAGTAATCAGCAAAGCCAGGCCGTGATATAGTTGATAGCGCACAGCGGTTTCAAAGGTTTCCATTCTGCCAGCCTGAGTGAGCAATTCCTTTAACGCGTGCGACCCGATTGCCCCCAGCGCTACAGCAAGTCCGGCTAACACTGTTCCAGATAATAAAATAGATTTTTTGTTCATAACCTCACCCCTTGCCCCTCTCCATCCCGAAGCATCGGGAGAGAGGGGTACAGTAATTTGATTTTTTTTCCTATTGATAATGTTGTGATAAATAACTCAAACATTAGTTTTAACCTGAAACATGCCGCACGCCAAAAATAGCCGTGCCAATTCTCACCATAGTGCTCCCCTCCTCCACGGCAATTTTATAATCGCCACTCATGCCCATGGATAAATGTTTCATTCGAACATTTTCAGGGAGAGGCATTGATTTCAATTGGTCAAAAAAAGATTTTAATTTTTTAAACTCCAGCCTCACCTGGTGCTGGTCTTCGGTTAACGTGGCCATGCCCATCAATCCTTCAATACATATGTTCTTCATTGACTTCAATTCATTGGACGAAATCAAGGCCAGCAATTCGGCTTCATCAAA
>JAYUHI010000546.1:0-2887 GCA_043767095.1 Bacteroidota bacterium | reverse complement strand
GGTGGGGAAAAGAAATTTTTTCATCATCCGATTATAAAAATAATTGGAATGGAGGTAATTCACCGGATGGCGTTTATTACTATAAAATTATTTTGGCCGGTGAAGCCCTGTCGGGTTGGGTAGAAATTTTAAGAGGTCGATAAGTTTAGCATTCGGCCAGAAAGTTCATGGTATCCACCCCATCAGCATAATCACCAATTGCCGGATTTTGAGCCTGGCCAAAAGGGACACTTCCTTTCCACAAGCCTTTAGCGGAAACGATACACTGGATTTTGTTTTCATTACGCTTGAGCTTTTCGCTCAACTCATTCAGGTTGGAATAATACTCATAGTAAAGCAAAGCAATGGGCGATACCAATTCAGTCGAATATTCCAGGATCACAAATTCACCATCAATAAATTTCTTTCCGGACACCAGCCGGATGGCCTTCTGGTAGTCGTAGTTGTTGCCGTATTTGTTATGGTTGATGATGTCGCGGTAGCTTTCAAAAGATTTAATCAGGACACCCAAATTAAAATTATCAGGGACAAAAACTTTGGAAACATTCCGGCAGCCCAGCCCGAAATACGTAAACACATCCTTGCCTAGTTCCTTGATTTCTTCTGGGTTTTCTTCGCCCATAATGACGCCAACAGAGGTCCTGTTTTTTCTGATAATTTTTGGAATGTGTCTGAAGTAATACTCAAAATATCTTGCTGAGTTATCGCTTCCTGTGGCAATCACAGCAGCAACATTATTTAGGCGATCTTCAAAAGAGAAGTGTTGTTTCCATCTTTCATCAACACCGACCAATATGTTGGCGAGATAGGTGAGGAGTTCATCATCCAGAAAACTTAATTTCACTCTTGCTGTATGACCGTTTACCAGCACACACAGAAAATCATGAAACCCAACCAAAGGAATATTGCCGGCCATCACCAGTCCAATTGATTTGCTGCTTGAATCATTTGGGATAGCATATTGGTCGGCCCAGCGTTTCAAAACATCCAGTTGAAGCCAGGGGAATATTCCTTGTAAAGCGTTCGAACAGTTCTCATTAGTAAACCAACGATTTTTATTCCCGGCTTTCACGAACAGAGAATCCAAATCTTGATCAGTGAGAGAAGCAATGCGATTGCCCCATTCGGAAATTGATTCTAATCGCTCTTCTAACTTCATTTTAAAACTTTTGCACAGGGTTCTGTGTTTGAGTATTTGATCGTATTTTTGAGCAAATTATGATTTAGCTTTTATAAAATGGCCATCAAGATAACAGAAGAGTGTATTAATTGTGGCGCATGCGAGCCGGAGTGCCCTAACACCGCCATCTATGAAGGAGACCGCGAATGGACTTGGGCTGGCGGCACGGCATTAACTGAAGTGGAAGGAGAGGACGGCTCAAAAATAGATGCCAAAGCTACCCAGGAGCCAGTCTCGAAGGAGTTTTATTATATCGTCTCAGGCAAGTGTACGGAGTGCACTGGCTTCCATGAGAAGCCACAGTGTGCTGAAGTTTGCCCGGTTGATTGCTGTGTGCCAGACCCCGATCATGTGGAAACAAAAGATGAACTCGCTGTTAAAAAAGCATGGCTTCATAATGAGGCGTTACAGAGTTAAACACAACACTCATGAGTACAAGAGAAAAGGAAATGCATTACAGGGAAGCCGTGAGGTACCTGGAGAATGCTGCCGATATACTTAGCAATAAAGCTGGTAAGGAAGGTAAATATTATCGCGATGCCAAGTATGTAAGGATGGCTTGTGGCAGTGCTTATAATGGCACTTTGCTGGCTTTGGATACCTTTTTTGAAATGAAGGGAAATCCGATTGAAAGAAAAAAGAAGCAGAGAATAAGTGTAGATGAGTATAGGAAAAAGCTCACTCTGCTTGACAAAAAGCTATTAAAGACTTTCAACACAGCCTATGAAATCCTGCATCTTGTTGGCTACTACGAAGGTGAAACCAATTACTTGGTTATCCAGGCAGGCATGGACTCTGCCATTGATGTAGTTAATAAAATAAAACCTGCCGGGTTAGCGGGATTCTCCTTGAATTAACTCAACCCATCTTCGATCTCTTGATCAAATAAGCCTGCAGCACGGCATGGTAATCCATTCTTGAATTCGCTTGCACTAATTCAATTTTCAGTTGATGGCATTTCATCATCAGGTCGTTATGAAACGCCTTCAGGCTTGCTACATATTTCGGTTTTATTTCGGATGGATTGAGCCTGATTTTGTCACCGCTTTCCAAATCAATAAACTCATGAGGCTTTTCTTCAAAATTAAAAGCCAGTTCAGTGTCATGGTCGCTTACGTGAAAAAGTAAAATCTCATGTTTGTTGTGTTTCAGGTGCTGAAGGGCCTTGAAAATTTCGTTTAAATCATCCGAAGAATCAAACATATCACTGAAGATTACAACGAGCGAGCGTTTATGAATTTTCTCTGCAATTTCATGAAGCACAGGCGCAACTGAAGTTTTCTTGTTTCGGTTTTGTTTGATCGATAGATTTTTTTCAAGTAAGGTGTACACCTTGTCCAGGTTGGAGCGGGTTGATTTCACTTGAGTGAGTTCACGGATTTGATCATCAAACAGGCACAACCCCACAGCATCACGCTGCCGGTGCAGCAAATAAGCCAGGGCAGAAGCCGAGTAAACGCTGAATCTGAATTTCCCTGAATCTGCAACTGGATAGAACATAGAAGAGGAGCTATCCAGCACAATCAGGCAACGTAAATTGGTCTCCTCCTCATATTGTTTGGTGTAAAGCCGATCCGTCCTCGCGAACACTTTCCAGTCGATGTGCCGGGTACTTTGCCCATGGTTGTAAAGCCGGTGTTCGGCAAACTCAACGGAGAAACCATGGTAGGGAGATTTATGAAGGCCGGTAATAAAGCCCTCAACCAA
>JAYUHI010000545.1:0-2890 GCA_043767095.1 Bacteroidota bacterium | reverse complement strand
CGAAGCGGAATGTTACGGATGGTTTTAACATTTACCGTCACGTCATCGCCCCGCACGCCATCGCCACGCGTAACGCCTTTGGTAAGCAAACCATCTTCATAAATCAAACTGAGAGAAACTCCATCAAATTTCAATTCACAAAAATATTCGTAAGGTTCGCCCTCCAGGCCTTTGGCTACACGTCCGTCAAAGTCTTTCAGTTCTTCCTCCGAATAGGTGTTACCCAATGAAAGCATGGGATAACGATGTTTCACTGAGGCAAACTCCTTTACTATTCCACCTCCAACCCGCTGAGTAGGTGAGTCGGGCTTTTTAAGTTGCGGGAACTCCGCCTCAAGCTTAATTAGTTTCTCCAGCAGTTTATCAAACTCGAAATCACTGATTTCGGGTTTGTCTTTTAAATAATATAACTCATTGTGCCGGTTAATTTCTCCGGCTAATTCTGCAATCGTCTTTTGAGCTTCCTTTTCTGACATAGAACTGAAATCAGTTTGAAATTACGTTGAAAGAGAACTTTTAAACAAGCGCTTCATTGTTGGATTTTTTTCACCTCACCCCCGACCCCTCTCCGATCCCGATACTTCGGGAGGAGGGGGAGGAGTTCCATACACATTTTCGGAAAACGGATTGGGCAATTTAAAAAAGTACATCACACAATTATCAGGGCAGAAGTCCACAAAAGAGGGCACCCTCTCCACACTGGAGAGGGGCCGCCTGCATGCCGAAACGCAGTGCAGGCACGGGGGGTGAGGAGTTTCACTCAGTCAGACGTTTGCTGTGTATTTTACCTTCTGCAAACTTTTTGTTTACCCAATGGGCTTGATATTGTCAGTCTGAATATTGAATTTCGAATCAATAATCCCAATCCCCACTAATCCCCAATCCCTAATCCCTAATAACAATATGATCGGATTTTTTGAACATCAATATCTTTCTTACAAAAAGAACCATATTAAAAATTTACTGGCGCTCTCTATGGCCGATGGCCATTTGCACGAAAAGGAAGTGTACGTGCTTTATGAAATCGGGAAGCGGTATGGGTTGAAGGATCGGCAGATCAAATCGCTTATTGAAAGTAATGAACCATTCGATGTTAATGTGCCGGATAATTTTCACGACAAAATGAACGTGCTTTACGACATGGTGCTGATGGTTTATGCTGATGGAATTGTGGAGAAGAAAGAGGTTCAATTTTGCGAGGATGTGGTGAAGAAGTTTGGCATGAAGAAAGGAATGGTTAGGTGGCTGGTGGATGAAGTATTTGCCGTGGGCACACCACCTCCTGCGGATGAGTGGGCTGAGATGAAAGAGATAGCGAGGGAGAAGTTCGTGGAGAAGAAGAAATAGGTTGATGCCTTTATGGCTTACCGGGAAGCCTGCTTCAATAAGAATTTTTTGAACTGTTCGGTGTCGTAATTTTTCATGCCCGTTTCAATCCTGATAATTTTTCCATCTTTCGAGATTACAAAAGTGGTTGGAAGGGTGGGCACATGAATTTGTTCTGTGGGCTGCCCATTCAAAATGTAAACCGGAAAAGTATAGTTGTAGGCTTTGATGTAGTCTGTTACTCTTTTTTCCGCATCTATTCTGTCCACAGATAAAATGAGGAAAACAATATTGGGATCCTTAATGTCATCATACAAACTTTGAATGGTGGGCATTTCTGCCCGGCATGGCCCGCACCAGGTTGCCCACAAATTCAGGAACACTACTTTGTTCCGGAGGGAATCCATATTCAGGATTTGACCATCAAGGGAAACTGCCTGAAAGGTAAAGTCAAAATCTTCAGCCATTTCTAATTCTGTTCCGGCATTAAATATTCCGGTCTTTAGAATGGCAGATTGCCCCATGGATACCACATTTTCCAACTGGCCAGTTAGTTGCAGTACACCTACTATTATGACAAGCGGTAAAATGGGCTTTATAAGTTTTAATATCTTAAGGACGGCTTCCATTCTGTTCGGTTACAACAACGCGGTTTGAGTGCATTTAATTCTTTATTTTTGGAAAGCTTAAAATTATGATTTTCAAAATTAACACCTTAACCCTGACTCTGCTTGTTTTAGCAGCCGGTATTTCGTACGGGCAGAAAATCAAGTATAAAGATTTATTTATCCTTTTAAACGCCAGGCAATATGAGCAGGCCGAGCCATTCCTGAAGAAATATCTTAAGGAAAATCAGGACAACCCCAACGCTTTTTTGTTCATGGGTTATATCTATGAAGAAAAGTCGTTGGCTAACGATGTGTTGCTCGAAACTGAAAAGCAAAGTACGAATACCGATTCTGCCGTTTACTATTTTGATCGGGCCGTTAAAGAGATTGATGAGAAGGAGTTGAGGAAGAATGAAGAATTGTACCAGGCTTACAGCCGCAGAGACTTACGAACCGGGAAGTTCGGTTTGAAACTCTCCGATATACAGTTTGATTTGGAGAAGCGCACTAAATCGTTGAAGGAAAGGCAGCAACGGGTGAAGTTGTTGAAAGAGCGGTTCGTGCAGACGCAGCATTACTATGAGAATTGTGGAATCCTTTTCAAACGTATTGCCGATCAATACAAAACCAGGAAGGAATTTTTTCTTCAAGCCGATGATGCTTTGCTGACTAACCTGAGAAATCTGGCCAGGAAATATGACTCATGCCTGATCTCATTTAATGATTATAAAATTATGCTCCAGGGGTTGGGAAAAACAGGGCATAACCAGGAACTGGATTCAAGAGAGATTGCAGAGTTTAAGTATGACGGTTATTCAAAAGTAGATTACTTCCAGGATGAGTTAAAATTTTGGGATTATAAGCGATGGGCGATGTCGAGCCTGGAAACAATAGAAAATGAAGTGAGGCCTATTAATGAAAGCCTGGTGAGGCTGGATGCGGAGTTGAATGCCCTT
>JAYUHI010000544.1:0-2904 GCA_043767095.1 Bacteroidota bacterium | reverse complement strand
CACCGGGAAGAAATGACAGGTTAATGATAAACGAAAAACCGGCCACCACCCCGCCAACCTGTTGAATGAGTGAGCCTGTGGCCATTGCCGTACCGCCTGTGGCCAGTAAATCATCGTGAATTAAAACACGTGCGTTTGGCAAGATGGCATCCTCATGAATTTCAATGGACGAAGTGCCGTATTCCAAATCATAGTGAGCTATTTTCTTTTTGTACGGCAGCTTTCCAAATTTCCGAATGGGCACAAACGGCACATTCAGTTTATCAGCTATCATCATTCCGAAAATAAAACCACGAGCTTCAATAGCAGCCACAACTTGTATTCCCTGATCTTTAAAATTATTAACCATTTCATTAAGCACCATGCTGCGCGCAGTTGAATCCATTAACAAGGGAGTAATGTCTTTAAAGATGATTCCTGGATTTGGAAAGTCGGGGATATCGCGAATGTGCGATTTCAGGTATCTTACTTTTTCCACTTCGGTTTGTTGAATCATGAAGATTTATTGAATGATTTTTCCGCCAAGAATTATTTGATCCAAAACATTCAGGCCGAAACGATACGGAATGTATGCCAGTGAAGGGATGGTTTTAGTGATCAAAACATTCGCCACTTTGCCTTTCGTAATACTGCCGTGGCTTTGCAATAACTCCAACGCATAAGCGGTGTTAATGGTAGATGCATTAATGGCTTCATCGGGAGTCATTTTCATTTTTATACAACTCAAGGACAACATGGTGAGCATGTTTCCGGAAGGCGAACTGCCCGGATTGAAATCGGAAGCAATGGCCAGCGGCAACCCGCTGTCAATCATTTTACGGGCAGGGGGAAATGGCAGGCCGAGAAAAAAGGCTGCGCCAGGCAACGCGGTCGGCATGGTGGCCGAATTCTTTAATAACTCAATTTCCTCATCTCCTATATTTTCCAAATGATCGGCACTGATGGCGTTAACTTTTATCGCGGCCTGCACTCCGCCCGACCGGTGCAGCTGGTTGGCGTGGATGCGCGGTTTCATGCCAAACTGTTTTCCTGCTTCAGCAATCCGTATGGTTTCATCAAAAGAAAAAAATCCATCTTCACAAAAAACATCAATGTAGTCGGCCAGGTTTTCAGCAGCTATGGCAGGAATCATTTCATCTAAAATTAATTTTATGTAGTCGTCCTTTGAGAATTCCTCCGGTACAGCATGCGCACCGAGAAAAGTGGTTTTAACGGTTAGCGCTGTTTCCTTTCCTATTCTCCTGGCCACGCGCAGCATTTTCATCTCATCTTTCAGGGTGAGGCCATAGCCGCTTTTTATTTCCACTGCCCCCGTTCCGGAAGAAATAATTTCATCTGCACGATCGAGAGTCAAATCAAAAAGTTGCTCTTCTGAACATTGCTGAAGTTTTCGTGCAGAATTCAAAATGCCTCCTCCCCTCGCAGCAATCTCTTCGTACGTGGCGCCTTTTATTTTCATTACAAACTCTTCTTCGCGGCTGGCAGCAAAAACAAGGTGCGTGTGGCTGTCAACAAAAGCAGGCAAAACAAATTTACCAGTCGCATCAATTTCCTGATCAGCAGAACGGGAGGGCAATTGATCCATCGATCCATATGAATCGATCAAACCATTGGATAAAAGTAGAAATGCATTTTCAATAACCGGCAAAGTCGCCATCGCGTGGCCGGCAACAAAAGTTGGAGTGCTTTCCCTTACCTGAACAAGGCCTTTAATGTTTTTGATCAGGACGTTCATGGCAAAGGCGGAGGTATTTATAGTTCGCCCTCTTTGGGAGCAGGTTGTGCTTTAATGAGATTAGTGCCATATAAAGGGATGGCAATTTTTATTAACACAAAGAAACCCATGTTGGCTACAGACGGGCGGTATCCGAATTCACCACCGTAGCCCCAACTTAATTTACGATTGAATTTTCCATCTATGCCGGCCCGAAATCCAAAGGATTTTAATTTCAAAATAGTGGGCTTATACAACTGATCCTGGTATTCGATATCGTTTACTTTAAGATATGGTGAATACAAAATATCTGCGAACAACGTAAGGATGCCATCGTCCAGGCCGTTGTCGAACTCATCAAAAGAAACGGCCACATTTTTTATCCAGGTCATGCTTCCGCCTGCATAAATTCCGGCCGAATAAATATTGCTGAACAGGTTGAGGGTGTCGTTCAATCCCGCGAAGTCCATATTTGTTCTGCCATCTAACTGTAATGCGCGGCTCACATCCAGCGTACTGTTCCAAACAACGCCACCAAACCGGGCTCCATATATTTTTCGCACTTTGCAGGGCACCTCCTTGCGAAGCGGAACCCGCGAGGCCCATTGATCTCCTTTGTATGAATTTTTATAAAGAACCATTTTTGTTTTCGATTGCTCCTCAAAATCTTTGAGGTGCCAGGTGAGGCCAAACTCGAAATAATTAAATATCTCAGGTTTATTCTGAACAGAACCATTGCGGGCTGCATTCTCCCGGTTCTGATCAAAAAAACGGCTGCTGTAAGATTTTCTTATGTTCACCCTGAAGTCCGCTTTATTTTTGAGAAAGTAGTGAGCGTCAATTCCAAAGCCAGCGTTCACATTGGTGGCAAACAACTCCCCGTAAAAAGGTTGGAGGCCTATAAAAAGTTTATTCACATTATACGGTTCATCATAGAGCGGTTCAAACGAAATACCGGTCGTGTCGAGGCTGTCATCCTGCGAAAAGATGGTGACGGTAACGAAAATTAGCAAGCAGGTAAATAGAAATTTCATTTGAGATAGTCCTCAAAAATAGTCAAAAAAGGAGTTTGACCAACGAATCAGGTAAAGTGGGTGCATTTCAAATTGTCGCACTCTAACATTCGACCCCTCCGGGGTCGTTCAGCATTATAGATTCACCCTCTACAAACATAGGACTCCGCTGGAGTC
>JAYUHI010000543.1:0-6855 GCA_043767095.1 Bacteroidota bacterium | reverse complement strand
CGCTTGATCACCTTACCTGAATCAATCATCCGGGTTTCGATATTAAAGGCACCTGCCCGCCTGGCTCGTTTCGATAGTTCATCAAGTTTCCATTGCTCGGTATCAAGGGCGATGATTTTTCCTTTGTTGTGTGTCAACGCAGACAGTTGCAACGTCTTCCCACCTGCGCCCGCACAGGCATCGATAACGCGCACGCCACGCACGACCCCCTGACCCTCCCGCGAGACGCGGGACAGGCCCGAAGGAGGAACCGGCACGCTCTCGCCATCAGTTGACAATGTACCTTCACCCATCAAGAATCGCGCAATACTTTGCGAAGCAGCATCCATCACTTCAAACAAACCATTCTTGAAATGTTCGGTTTGAAAAATGTTTTGTCTTTTTCTCAGCACCAGAGCATTTGGAAACTCAGGAAGTTCATCGGTTTCAATTTCATCTTGCTTTAAAAGAGCAGCCAAATCTTTCACAGAAATTTTGAGTGTGTTTACCCTAAGCACCACATGGGCTTGGTCATTGAGGGCATGCAATTCTTTTTCCCATCGGCCTCCCAGTTCAGCACCACACAAATCATCCAACCAATCGGGGATGCTTTCTTTTATTTTCCGGGGATAGTCTGCCAGCAGTCGGGTGCGTATTTGTTTTAAATGAATACTATCGAACTCTGGCCACTGCGGATATTGAAATTCATGCTGAATGATCCACACGGCCAGCCAAGTCCAATAATCATTATCCTGCGATCCGCTTACCTCCCGATAAAACCTTTTCCAACGAACTATATCATAGGTGGTCTCGGCAATAAACCGCCTGTCGCGGGCGCCCCATCTTGCCTGCCGCGCCCCTGGCGCTGGATTTTGCTTCAGTGTTTTTTCTATAACTTTATCGGCATACTTGTTTTCTTGGAAAATAGAATGGAGGGTTCTTATAACAGCTTCGGCCAGCGGGCGGTGAATTTTCATCGTCACAAAATACGTACTTCCTGTTTGAAAAATTGTAAATTGAATTCCATATGGGCAAGATTGCATTTGTGGTAATCAAACCACGGAAAGACCGGACCAAAGAGTTGATCGATGCCTTGTTGATCAGCGTCCCCACTATGCGAAAACTGGGGCTTGTTACCGAAAGGGAGCATATTATTGCTCAGGCCAAAGACGGTTCCATCATCCATATTTTTGAATGGACGAGCGAAGAAAGCCCCGACCAGGCGGCTGCCCATCCCATCGTTCAGGAAATGTGGATGAAAGTGAGCAAGATAAGCGATTTTCAAAAGCCACTGTTATTGGCAGAACTTCAGGAAGCAATTTCTATGTTCGATACAGTGTTTTGATGCGAGAGCGATGTCAATTAAACCCTAACTTTACCAAGCGAACAAAATTTTCCTGTTTTGCTTGAGGATATTTATGATGGTGTAACCTTTCAAGATTATGAAAAGAAGAAGTTTCATTCAGAACACGTTGACCGCAGCAGCTTCGGGTTTTATTATTCCTTCCCTGGGCGAGGTTCAAAAGTCAGGTGCCCCAACTTTCAAACTCAACTACGCGCCCCACGATGGCATGTTTGCTAATCATGCCGGGAAAAATTTTATTGATCAGATCAAGTTCATGGCCGACCAGGGTTTTCGTGGAATTGAAGATAACGGCTTGCTTGGCCGCTCGGTAACGGAACAAGAGCAAATCGGAAAGACGCTCGATCAATTGGGCATGACCATGGGCGTGTTTGTGGTAGAAGGGGGCGACAACTGGAAGACATCGCTCACTACAGGTAAGCAGGAATTCAAAGATACTTTCGTGAAGACCTGCAAGATTTGTGTGGATGTCGCCAAACGGGTGAATGCAAAATGGATGACGGTAGTGCCGGGATTTTTCGAACGCAAACTCCCGATGGATATTCAAACGGCTAATGTGATTGATGCCCTTCGGAGAGGCGCTGAGATATTTGAGCCCAACGGTTTGATCATGGTACTCGAACCGCTGAGCGATACTCCCGAACTATTTCTTCGTCACGCCACTCAAACGTATATGATTTGCAAGGCGGTGAAAAGTCCATCGTGCAAAATCCTGTACGACATCTATCACATGCAGCGCAACGATGGCCACCTGATTCCAACCATTGAGCAATGCTGGGATGAGATTGTCTATTTCCAGATTGGCGACAACCCCGGACGCAAGGAGCCAACCACGGGCGAGATCAATTACAAAAACATTTTCAAGTTCATTTACGATAAAGGTTATCGCGGGGTCATGGGAATGGAGCATGGAAACTTTTATCCCGGCAAGGAGGGTGAGTTGGCGTTGATTAAGGCGTATAGAGAGAGTGATTCATTTTAGAAATTAGAAGATAGAATTTGGAATTTAGAATTTAGAATTTAGAAGTTAGAAGTTAGAATATGAGAGGGATAGCAATTATCTTATTGAATTTAATTCTGATGCCAGCCCAAGCCCAGGACTGGAACAACCTTCTTAAAAAAGCAAAGAAATCGTTGGGTGATGTTGGGGCCGAAAGTAAAACCAAACTCGACTCTTCCGATTTTCAGTTCGCCATTTCCATCAATGAAAACGCTGGCTTTTTTGACGTGGAGCAGAAAGGGGAAGGGCTGGCCAAGGGGCTGTACATGCTCAAAGATCAATCGGATAAAACTCAGGCTGAGCGTGTGCGCGACTCGCTTGAATTTGCTCTTAGCCTTTACAACTTTAGAAAATACAAGCTTGCAGAAACCGCTTTTATCAATGTTAAAAACTCCATGGAGAAGGCATCGATGACGAATGCCTTGAGTTACCTGCGCTGCACCTCCAATTTAGGCCTGATTTACTTAGTGAAGGGCCAGTATGATGAAGCCGAAAATTATTTAAAGTTTTCCTTAGAGACCAGCGAAAATACGATTGGAAAAAAAAGTGCCGCCTATGCCGCCAACTTAAATAACAGGGCCAAGCTCAATCAACAGCTGGGAAAATTCAATGAGGCCGAACAGCAATTTGATGAGGCGCACGAAATCTTATTACAATTATTCGGAGAGAAAAGCATGCAGAACGCTATTGTCGTTAACAATAAAGCCATGCTCTACATGGTGATGGGCAGAAACGAACAAGCGGCTGAGTTAATGAAATCGGCTATTGCCGCATCAGAAGCTGCGCCCAAAAAAGCATTACGCGGTGGCGAAAAATCGTTCGACAACCGGAAGTTTCAATTAAACCTCGGCTTGATCTATCAACTGTCAGGGCGTTATGCAGAAGCAGAAGCCACTTTTCTTTCGATAAAAAAAATATTTGAAACCCGCCTTGAAGTAAACAACCCGGAGTATGCGGGCATGCTGAATCAATTGGCCATTCTTTACATTCAGATGGGCAAGTACGACCAGGTGGAAGCCTTGTTAAAAAAGGCCGGTGACGTTTACAAGAAAAAATTCACGGAAGAGAATGCATCCTTTGCTAAAATTCAAAACGACTTAGGTGTGTTTTACCGCATGCAGGGAAAATTCCCGGAAGCAGAAGCGGCCAGCCTCAAAGCGCTTGATATCAGAACAAGAGTATTGGGCAACGAACACCCCGATTATGTGAAATCGATGGAGAATGTGGGTTTGGTTTACTGGAAAAAAGGTGACCTGCCCAAAGCCTACCCATACCTGAAAGAAGGACTGGATAAATCCTTGAACTTTATTTCAAGCTACTTTCCGCCCATGAGCGAGGCGGAGAAAACAAAATACTGGGAAACCCTTCAGCCACGTTTTCAACGCTTCTATAATTTCGCGATTGATTTTAGTGCTACCAATCCGTCCGTTTTAACTGATGTATTCAACGCACAAATCGCCACGAAAGCTTTGCTGCTCAGCTCCACCAACAAAGTAAAGAAAACCATTCTGGCCAGTGCCAACCGGGCGTTGATTGCCAACTACCTCAATTGGATCAATAAGAAAGAGGCCCTCTCCCACTATTACTCTCTGTCAAAAGATGAACTAACCGAACAAAAGATTGACATAAAGGCGCTCGAAAAAGAAACGAACGACATGGAGCGGTCGCTCTCCAGTCAATCGCAGGAATTTTCGCAAGGTTATTCCGCACACACCGTTTCCATCGAAAATATAACCGCCTTGCTTAAAGATGACGAAGCGTTGGTTGAGATAGCCCGCGTGCGCGGATTTGATAAAGATTTTACTGATCAATCGCGGTATATCGCTTTGGTGATCACGAAGGGTAGCCTGTTACCTAAACTGGCTATCCTTGACAACGGGCAACAGTTAGAAACCCGTTATGCTAAATTTTACAAAAACTCAGCTATCAATAAGATGGCCGATGGTAACTCATACAATCAATATTGGGCAAGGTTTGACGGGCTGCTGGCAGGAAAGAAGACGATCTATTTTTCCCCCGATGGTGTCTATAATCAAATTAATGTGAACACACTTAAAAAGCCGGATGGTGATTATCTGCTGGCGCGATATGATGTGGTGACCATTGGAAATGCAAGGGACATTATTCGCTTAAAGCAATCCGCGAAAGCGTTGACAAAGAAAAATGCATTCTTGCTGGGCTTCCCCGATTATGGCGGAACCGCGGTTGCCCTTCCCGGAACAAAAGTTGAACTCGATGGTATCAGTAAAATCTTAAAGACCGCTGGCTTTACAGCCGATATGAAGCAGGAGAAGGAAGCATCGGAAAAAAATTTGAAAGCGATAAGGGCTCCAGCGCTCATGCACATTGCCACACATGGCTACTTTCTGGCCGACACTGACATAGGAAAAGGAAACTCGCTTGGCGTGGATGCAGAGAACGCGAAAGACAATCCGCTGTTGCGTTCTGGTTTAATCCTCGCAAACCCCACAGGAAAAAAACAAGATACCACCCGGATTGATTTTGGCAGCACCGACAACGGGGTGCTCACTGCTTATGAAGCCATGAACCTCGACCTGGAAGGCACCGACCTGATTGTATTAAGCGCCTGCGAAACAGGCCTTGGCGATGTGCGCGCAGGCGAAGGCGTGTATGGATTACAGCGCGCTTTTTTAGTCGCTGGAGCCAACGCCTTAATCATGAGTCTCTGGAAAGTGGACGATGCCGCCACCCAACAACTGATGACCAACTTCTACACCAACTGGACTAAATCAGGAAATAAATTCAAAGCCTTCAAGCTCGCCCAGCAGCAGTTGATGGTTAAATACAAAGACCCTTATTATTGGGGCGCGTTTGTGATGATGGGGATGTAATTCGTTGTGGTTCCCTGTCGGCAGGCAGAGTTGTGACCTTCGTAACCCCTAAGTTTACAATGCAAAACTGTCGTACACCCCCAACTCAACGATTGAAACACCGTCTAAAATTTGAGTATTTTAGCAATCTTATTTTCAACTCAATCTAAATGGCTAAGAACAATACTATCGACAAAGAAAAATCATTAGAGCAGTGGCTATGGGATGCTGCTTGTGCCATTCGTGGTGCTCAGGATGCTCCCAAATTCAAAGATTACATTTTGCCTTTGGTGTTCACCAAAAGATTGTGTGATGTATTTGATGATGAAGTAAACCGAGTGGCACATGAAGTTAAAAGTCGCACCCGTGCATTACAACTCATAGAGAAGGACCATAAATTAGTTCGCTTCTATTTACCGCTTCGTGCAAAAGATTTAGAGAAAGACCGCACCTGGGAAGTTGTTCGTTTGTTGGTGGCAAAAGAAAATGAAAGTGTAGGTCAACAACTCACAGACATTATGCGGAGCATTGCCCGTGAAAACAAACCGTTGGATGGAATCATTAATCGCATTGACTTTAACGCAACTACACACGGACAACGGGATATTGATGATGATTCTCTCAACCGCCTCATTACAAAAATTTCTGAAAAAGGATTAGGGCTGCATGATGTAGAACCCGACATCATCGGTAGAAGTTATGAATACCTCATTCGCAAGTTTGCTGAAGGTGGTGGACAATCCGCAGGTGAATTTTATTCACCGAAAGAAGTAGGGATGATTATGGCACGGATTCTTAACCCCGAGCCGGGCATGGAAGCGTATGACCCCAACACAGGCAGTGCAGGTTTGCTGATTAAAATGCAATTGGTATTGCAGGAAAAAATGAAAGCTGCTGCTAATGACAAATACGCACCGCTAAAACTTTTTGGACAGGAGTTCAACCCTGCTACATGGGCAATGGCAAACATGAACATGGTGATACATGACATGGAAGGTCAAATTGCTATTGGTAACACCATGACCAACCCAAGCCGTTTTGATGCACCGGGCAACGCATTGAAAAAGTTTGACCTTGTTACAGCAAACCCAATGTGGAACCAGGACAGCTTTAATAAATCAACTTATGATAATGATGAACTAAACCGCTTTGGACATACTCACCCTGACGGAACAGTAGTTGACTTTCCGCCTTCCGGCACTGCTGACTGGGCTTGGGCACAACACATTTTAGCAAGCATGAAAGACAATGGCAGGGCAGCAATTATTTTAGATACAGGTGCAGTAAGCCGTGGCAGTGGAAGCTCAAGTAAAAGTTCAGAGAAAGACATAAGAAAATGGTTTGTAGAAAATGATTTGATTGAAGGAATAATTTATTTACCCGACAATCTTTTCTACAACACCTCTGCACCGGGTATCATTTTGTTTTTGAATAAAGCAAAAAGCGGAACTGATAAAGCAGGAAAAATATTTTTGCTCAATGCCACCCGTCATTTCATCAAAGGCAATCCGAAGAATTACATAGATGAAGACAGTGCAGATTTAATTGCTGATACTTTCATCAATTGGCGTGAGGTAGAAAAATTAACCCACATTGCAGCTTTTTGACACCGAACGAGAAATTTCAATTTTTTTTCGGCTAAAAATTCATCACTAGCCCGTACCCCCCTACGGGAGAATATT
>JAYUHI010000542.1:0-2913 GCA_043767095.1 Bacteroidota bacterium | reverse complement strand
CAGGTGTCAGCCTGAGCCTGTCGAAGGCTAATTTAAACCCAGAGAGAGGTTTCGACAAGCTCAACCTGACAAGCAAAGTACTTTTTAGTCAGCCCCGGGGCTATTCTTTTCTAATGCATAATACCAGGTTATCATAAGAGCCTGGATAATTTTCAATCCGGTTATTTGACAACAGCCGCAAGCAGCATCTCTTTAATTCGCCTGGCCACAATTCTTTCCTCTCCCGGTATCAGCATCCATGTGGTTATGTCCAGCGATTCACTTCCGCCAACGGTTTCAATGGAAGGATGTCCTTTGCGCAAGGCTTCCCGTGCTTCATCCGGTGTGATGTTAATTTTTTTACTGTCCCATCTTAACCGGATGGAGGGCACATGGTTGGCCACTTCGGGAACGTGGATTTCCGGTGTTACACCGGGCACCGATAGCGCAGCCTCATTAATCATCTTGATTTGCTTTTCCCATAACACCCAATCAGCCTGGTGATCTCTTTTCAGATACACTTCAATAGCGATCAACATTCCGAGTATTTCTTCTTTGTTTACTTTCATTCCTCTGCCAATGGTGTTTCCATTTGGTGGTGCATTTTTTCTGGCCGCCGCGATCAAATCTTTTTTGCCTAAAAGCAAACCCGCGCTTTGAGGGCCGCGCAATCCTTTGCCTCCCGAAAAACAAACCAGGTCGAAACCCATCTGTGTGTACTTCCATAAATTCTCGACCGGAGGCACATCGGCAGCGCAGTCGTTCATGGTTGGGATTTTATATTTTTTGGCAACCTCCACAAACTCCACGTCTTTGATTTTCCCGGTAAAGTTGTTGGAATTTAAAAACCAAAGCATGGCAGTTTTCTCATTGATGGCCGCTTCCAGTTCTTTTCTTGTTTCTACCTCCACTATTTTTACACCGCAGTTGCGAATAGCATGATCGTAGCCCACCCGATGATTTTTTTGCATGATCACTTCTGTTTTCATGCCGGTCATATCAGTAGGAATCTGTACGGCTTTTGCAGAATCACCTTCTGTTATCACAGCCGCTGTTCCCAGGGTTATGGCCGATGCCGCGCCTGAAGTGACCATGGCCGCTTCGCACTTAAGCAACTCAGCCAGTCGTTCGCCAACTTTATCCTGCAAGTCTTCCAACTTCACAAATTGCAAGGCTGCATAATTGATGGCTTTGATCACTTCGGGATGAGGAAGGGATGCCGTTAGCGCGGTGTACGTTCCTGCTGCATTGATAAATGACCGGACGCCAAGCTCCTTGAAGTAGTCGCGATCAAAATCTTTATCTAATGATGGTTTTGCAAATGCTTCACCGCCTGCCAGGCCCAGCAGGGGCACGGTTGCCAGGCCTCTTAACATGTCTCTCCGCTTTGTCATGATGTGATTATTTTAACATAGCGATACAATCTATTTCAACTAAAGAGTCTCCGGGTATTCCACCGGCAGCGGCTATGGTTGTGCGAACAGGAGGGGTGCTGCCGAATCGTCCGCGGAAAACTTCATTCATGCCCTTATAGTCCTTGAGGTCATTCAGGTAAACATTAGCTTTCAATACGTGCTCCATGGATGAGCCTGCTTTTTCCAATGCTTCTTTTATTTCATCCAGCACATGTTTGGTGTGCGAAGTGATGTCTCCTTCAAAATGGGCTCCTCTCCCGGAGATATAAACCAAACCTTGATGGATCCTTACGCTTGAGAACAGGGGAACATCCTGCTCCATAATGACATCACCGGTTTCAATGTCAGTATTCTTCAGGGTTTTCAAACCGGTTGCCCTGGCTGCCGAAATTCCCAAAAGGCCAAGGGTACCTAATAAAATTTTTTTGAAAATTGATCGTCTGTCGGTTTTCATGATATTGATTGTTATTTGTTGAAAGTTATTTACAATTATTTATTTCAGGATGGTTTTTTCCGGAGTGAGCTTACTTCCTCATTGGTTATCACTTCACCCTTGTTACCAAAGTTCTGACGAAGGTAAGTTAACACTGCGGCAATCTCTTCGTCCGTAAGAAAAGCATGTTTTGGCATGACACCGTTATAGCCAATGCCGTTCACCTCAATGTTTCCTTCGAGGCCATTCAGCACTACATTAATAAGTTTTGTCTTATCGCCTTGAACCCAGGAGGCATCAGTAAGAGGAGGGAATCTTCCTTCAGCTCCTTTCCCGTTATGCTGGTGGCAGGGAGCGCAATAGGTGGTATAAATTTTTTCACCTCCTGCTACTCGTCCTTTTTGCAGATTATCATCAATCTCATGTGGAGTTCGGATGTGAGGAAGAGTTTTTCTTTGCTCCATCTTCGCCAGCTGTGGGTTTCCAAAAGCTTTTTTGTCGCCCTTAAACATCACTCTCCAAATTTTTCCTTTTACTGTTTCCGATAAATACAATGAACCATCAGGCCCCATCGCGATGGCCATTGGGCGATAAGGCGCATCGCTAACATCCACAATTGGATTCTCACTAACGAAACCATCGGCAAAGACTTCCCATTCTCCCGTAGGCTCCCCGCCTTGAAATGGAACAAACGCTACAAAATATCCCGCCTGTGGATAAGGCGCCCGATTGGTTGAACCATGAAAGGCGATGAATGCCCCGTTTTTGTAATGATCAGGAAATTGAACGCCTGTATAAAAGAAAAGATCGTTGGGCGCCCAGTGTGCAGGAAATCCAATCAGTGGTTTCAGATATTGGCTGCCTTTGCCTTCTTTTATTCCATCACCGCCATATTCAGGGTTCAACACCCGCTTGCCTTTGTCCTGATCGTAATAATAGTATGGCCAGCCGCCATTGGCACCTTCTTTAACGCGCAGAAATTCTTCCGAAGGATAAACAGCACTTTGCCAACGCGTAAACAGATTGGCATTTCTTGCATTGAGGTCATCTCTGCCGTGCACCACTACATATAATGTGTTATCTGCT
>JAYUHI010000541.1:0-6884 GCA_043767095.1 Bacteroidota bacterium | reverse complement strand
ACTCCGGGTGCTGTGATTACCAAACAATTTTGCTGAACTTTGTTACCTGTATTTTCCGCGAGCCTTCAAAAGTTTTAGCCTGCGGATTTAAGGCAATAAATAAATCAGCGCCATTCTTAGTTCGGATGAATATTCGCCAGATGTAAATGAACTTCCGCTTCGCAGGATTGCCATGGCAACCATGGAAGTAGTGGCCGGATCAGCATTCACGGCATGCGGGTCTATAATATCCTGCCGGTTATGACTTCCTGCGCCCCATCCACCATTATTGTTTTGGGCTTTAATAATCCATTGAAGTCCTTGGTTCACCGTCTGCCTTACCTTCTCCGGTGTTTTGTAAATGAAGAATGAGTCTGATTTTTCTTCCCCCATCACCGTCATAAACACACAACCTTTGGGGATGGGCCTTAACGGTTTGATAACACTGGCCTTTCTTTCTTTGTTGAATGTGAAGGCCAGCAGAATAATTGTGCTTACGGCCAACAGGCTGAACAGCACAGGCTTTAAAGTTTTCATAGTTTTTATTTTTTTGAGGATAGGATGCAGCGCGACAAGGAATTGCATAAAGTGAGACTTAGAATTTTTGATTTTTCAACGGGCGATGCCTTGGTTCGCGTCTACCCGAACCAAGGCACTGGTTGCCAATTCAAATGCACCGGCAACGGGAGACCGGCAACTGGCAACATTATTTCAACGCCTTTTTCCTATCGTCCACCGCTCATATTGCGTTAATCGGATGCAAATCATGGTTGCATTTCATAGAAATTCCGTTTTACTTTAACAACCTAAAAAAGTCTATGGATTCATACAACACCTGGTGGGCAGCCCTCACCCCCGCATTAAAAATTTACTGGGTCATTGCCATTCCCTTCACCATCTTTTTTCTCCTGCAAATGGTTCTTTCCCTGTTTGGCGGAGGCGACCATCCGGACAACGTGGTGGATGTTGATGTGGAAACTGACCACGGCATCTCCTTTCAATTTCTTACCGTGAAGAACATGGTAGCCTTTTTCACCATCTTTTCCTGGACGGGTATTGCCTGCACGAGTGCGGGATGGAGCACTACGATGACGTTGATAACGTCAACTCTATCCGGCCTGGCTATGATGGCTATGATGGCCGCCATTTTCTATTTCATGTCTAAAATGAATACCAGCGGCACCATGAAAATTGCGGAGGCGGTTGGCAAAACCGGTGAGGTTTATTTATCCATTCCCGCCAAGCGTTCCAAAACAGGCAAAATCCAAATTATGGTGGGCGGGCTGCTGCGCACGCTCGATGCAATGACGGATGATGAAGAAAACATTTCCACCGGCAAGCAAGCCAAAGTCTCCGCCCTACTCGACAATAATATTCTTCTCGTAACTTCTAACTTCTAACTTCTGACTTCTAACTTCTGACTTCTGACTTCTAATTTCTAACTTCTAACTTCTGACTTCTAACTTCTAACTCTAAACTCTAAATTATGGATTCCCTCTTTGCATTGCCTATCCTCGCTATCATAGGCATTTTTGTTTTTGTCATTATCACTACCGTGCTGAGGCGGTACAAACGATGTCCATCAGACCGGATACTGGTCATTTATGGCAACACAGGCGGAGGCTCTGCCCGGTGTATCCACGGAGGTGCTGCATTTATCTGGCCGGTTATTCAAGATTATGCATTCATGGATTTAACACCCATCTCAATTGAAGTTAACCTTGTGAATGCGCTCAGCAAACAAAACATCCGGTTAGATGTGCCTTCCAAATTTACCGTTGGTGTCTCTACGGAACCTGGCATTATGGAAAATGCCGCAGAACGCCTCCTGGGATTACAACGGCAGGATATACATGCCCATGCTCACGACATTATAGTTGGGCAGATGCGTTTGGTGGTGGCCATGATGGACATTGAAGAAATCAACAACAACCGCGATAAATTCTTAAGCAATGTTACTCACAACGTGGAGACGGAGCTTAAAAAGATTGGTTTGCGATTGATCAACGTAAACATCACCGACCTGAAAGACGAGAGCGGATACATTATTGCCCTCGGTAAAGAAGCGGCTGCCAAAGCAATTAACGAAGCAAAAGTGCGCGTGGCCGAACAAGAGCGAATGGGAGAGATTGGCCGGACTGAACAAGAGAAAGAGCGCGACATTAAAGTGGCCGAGATGGTGCGCGACCGCGAGTCGCAAGTGGCCTTTGCCAACAAAGACAAAGAGGTTTTGATTGCAGGCGCCAAGCGCGATGAGCAGATCGGGAAAATGCAAGCAGACCGGGATACCCGTATCAAAACTGCCGAAGCCAATGCTTTAGCGGTGCAAGGTGAAAACACATCGAAAATTAATATTGCGAATTCCGATTCTGAAAGACGGGAACGCGAAGCGGAAGCTTTGAAGAAAGCGATTGCCTCAGAAAAAGTACAATCCGCGAAAGCGTTGGAAGAAGCCTACATGGCTGAACGCAAAGCGGAAGATGCGCGGGCCGAACGGGAGCGCGCCTCACAAAATGCCAACATCGTAGTAACAGCCGAAATCCAAAAGCAGAAAGCCATCATTGAAGCACAGGCCATTGCCGAGCAAACCCGTGAGCGGGCAAAAGGTGAAGCCGATGCCATCTTTGTAAAACTGGAAGCAGAAGCGCGTGGTATGTATGAAATACTGACCAAGCAGGCAGCAGGGTTGCAAGCCATTGTGAAGGCCTCTGGCGACAACGCCCGCGATGCCGTGTTGCTGTTGATTGTCGATAAACTGCCTGAGTTGGTGCGCTTGCAATCCGAAGCCATCAAAAATATTAAGATCGATAAACTCACCGTGTGGGAAGGTGGCGGAAATGGCGAGGATGGAAAAACCACGACTGCTAATTTTATTTCCGGATTATATAAATCAGTGCCGCCACTTCAGGAAATTTTTAATATGGCGGGCATGCAGTTGCCGGAATATTTGAAAGGCAAATCAGCAGAGGAACTGAAGAAGCTGGCAGAGGACGTGAAAGTGAAACCGGGAGAACAACCGAAGAAGGGTGCCTAATACATTGACTCATATGCAGAGTAAATGAAATACATGCTATCAAGTAGCCTAACATTCTTTTATAAGTTCGTTTGCTTTCCAGCGTGGTGTTCGATCCTATTTGGAATGAACATACTGATATGGATTGAAACAGGGAGTTTTGAAGTGTTTCTTGTTGTGTTCCTTTTTTCCTTGTTTATGGCGGCAATTGCCTACTTGAACATTAGAAAAATTCGCCAAATATCATATGGCAGTGATTTTGTTTATGTTAAGAATTTTAGAAATGAAAGTAAATATCCACTTTCGAAAGTGAAAGCAATTAATGAACCCTCCGTTCCATTGATGGATCCTACATTTGAATTGGAATTCACCTTTGAGAAAGGAGGGATTGAGAAGTTTGATTTCATGGTGCATATTCATGAGTATTTGAATTATCTATGGTCGAATCAAATACCTTTATCCATAAGAATTTTTAATAAAATGTTAAGAGAATACCGTGAGAGTAATTCAACTAAAATGAGGATGAGTTAGAGGAACAAATTGAATAAAACTTAAAAAGCCCGCTCGAAAAATCAAGCGGGCTTTTTTTAGACATCACCCCTGCCTGCATCGCTACTCTTATTCCATAATTGGCTCTAACTACCCTCGAATTGATACTTAGAGCCAAATTTATCGGAGTCCACTTAGGGAGAACAACCGAAGAAGGGTTAAAATATTCATTATCGAACATCCAAAAGTCTGCTTGAGAAATTGAGCAGACTTTTTTATACCTCCCCCGCCTGCATCGCTACTCTATTCCATAATTGGCTCTAACTACCCTCGAATTGATACTTAAAGCCAAATTTATCAGAGTCCAATTTATTAAAATATTCCCTTCATATTTGGCTTTACCTGTATCCATTTATACATTTAGAGCCAAATATAAATTCCAATCGAAAATGGATATAGCCGGTCGCGAGGAAGAGAGGCATGTGTTGCGCGAAGCCTTCAGGTCGGGGCAACCGCATTTTATTTCTGTGTATGGAAGGCGCAGGGTGGGCAAGACTTTTTTAGTGAGGGCTGTATTTGATAAAGAGATGACGTTTGAATTTACCGGAATCCATGGAGTTGATTTGCCGGTTCAACTGGCTCAGTTCGCTCATGCATTAAACCAGGTAATAAAACCAAAGCGCGCAGTTCCTGTCCCCAAAACCTGGATGGAAGCATTTCAACAATTAACCAGGCATTTGCATGGATTGAAGTCGAATAAAAAGAAAGTTGTTTTTTTTGATGAGTTGCCCTGGATTTGTGCGCCCCGATCTGGCTTCCTGTCAGCGTTAGAACATTTTTGGAATAGTTGGGCATCGAAGCGAAAGGACATATTGCTGATCGTGTGTGGTTCCGCAGCTTCCTGGATGATCAAAAATATTGTTCGCAACAGAGGGGGTTTACATAACCGCATCACCAAACAAATCAGGCTGTTGCCTTTTACTTTGGCAGAGACCGAATCTTTTCTTAGAATGTCGGGAGTAAAACTCGACCGGTATCAAATTATACAACTGTACATGGCCATGGGCGGAGTTCCTCATTATTTAAAGGAGGCCATGCCTGGCAAGAGCGCTGCGCAAATCATTGATGCTACTTGTTTCAGTCCGAATGGCCTCTTAAAGGATGAGTTTACCAATTTGTTCCGTGCCTTGTTCGATGAATCGGCAGGGCACGACAGCATTGTCCGGGCTTTAGCTAAAAAAGATATGGGGATTACCCGCAGCGAAGTGATTGCCAAAACTGGCTTGTCTAATGCAGGAAGCACAACACGTATGCTGGATGAACTGGTGGAAAGTGGTTTTGTTACACGGTATATGCCTTTCGGAAAAAAAGTTAGGGAAAGTTTGTTCAGGTTAACCGATTTGTATTCCATTTTCTACCTCCATTTTATAGAGAAGGCAAAATCGCAAGGCAGAGGCAGTTGGATAAAGCAGGCCCTATTACCGGCCTGGAGGGCCTGGAGCGGCTATGCATTTGAAAATATTTGCTTGCTGCATGTTGGAGAAATAAAAAAGGCGCTCGGTATATCCGGGGTTTATACGGAGCAATCCTCCTGGATAAACTCGAAGAAAAGTAAATTACCAGGGGCGCAGATCGATCTCTTGATTGACCGGCAGGATTTTGTTATCAACCTCTGTGAGATGAAATATTCACAGGGGCCTTTTTTGATTTCCAAAAAGTACGCAGCCGAACTTCATCGGAAAATAAATGTATTCCGAACGGCCACTGGCACGAGGAAATCAATATTCCTAACCTTGGTAACAACCTTTGGGGTTGAGAAGAATCAACATTCTATTGGCCTGATTCAAAATGAAGTAACAATGGATGCGTTATTTGAACTGAAGTAATTACCACCCAACCATTATCACTACTTCAGCTTCGAAAAATCAAAGGAAGTCTCCAGAAACTTGGTAGTGAATTTGCCAGATCGGAAAACTTCGTTGTCCATCAGAGCCAGATGGAAAGGAATGGTTGTCTTTATCCCTTCAATCACAAATTCACTTAATGCGCGCTTCATCCGGGTAATCACTTCTTCGCGGCTTTGCCCACTGATGATCAACTTGGCAATCATGGAATCATAATTTGGAGGAATGGTGTATCCTGCGTAAACATGACTGTCGATGCGCACACCATGGCCGCCCGGCATGTGCAGGTTGGTTATTTTTCCTGGCGATGGGCGGAAACCGTTTGCCGGGTCTTCCGCATTAATTCGGCACTCCATCGCAAAAAGATTGGGGAAGTAATTTTTTCCGGAGATCGGCACCCCGGCCGCTACCTTGATTTGTTCCTTGATTAAATCGTAGTCGGTAACTTCTTCGGTGATGGGGTGCTCCACCTGGATGCGCGTGTTCATTTCCATGAAATAAAAATCGCCATGCTTATCCACAAGGAATTCAATCGTGCCTACCCCCTCATAGTTGATCGCCTTTGCTCCTTTAATAGCCGCCTCTCCCATCCTCTCCCTCAACTCCTGGTTTACGATTGGCGATGGTGTTTCCTCCACCAACTTTTGATGCCTTCGCTGGATGGAACAATCGCGTTCAGACAGATGACAAGCTTTTCCGTATTGATCGCCCACTACTTGAATTTCAATATGACGCGGTTCTTCAACAAATTTTTCGAGGTACAAACCATCATTTCCAAAAGAAGCAGCAGCCTCGCGCCTGGCATCATCCCAGGCTTTTTGAAATTCTGATTCTTCGTTGATGATACGCATCCCCTTTCCTCCTCCACCGGCCGTTGCTTTTACAATTACCGGGTACTTGATTTCTTTCGCGATGGCCATGCCTTCTTCCACCGAACTTAATAAACCAGGCGAACCAGGAATGGTTGGCACTCCCGCTTTCTTCATCGTGTCCTTTGCTGTGGACTTATCGCCCATCAGGCGGATCATCTCGGGTGTGGGCCCAATGAATTTAATTCCATACTCGTGGCACACCGAGGAGAACTCTGCATTCTCCGATAAGAATCCGTAACCCGGATGGATCGCATCGGCATTGGTTATTTCTGCCGATGAAATAATCCGGGGGATATTCAAATAAGAACTTTTGCTGGGGGCATCGCCAATGCAAACAGCTTCGTCTGCAAACTTCACATGCAGGCTCTCGCGGTCGGCAGTGGAGTAAACGGCAACGGTTTTAATATCCATTTCCTTGCAGGTGCGAATTACCCGCAACGCAATTTCTCCACGATTTGCTATTAGTATTTTTTTAAACATGAATTCAATTTTAGATTTATGATTTGATATTTTGATGTATCGGTATTATGCTATACATGCCGACCTAAAAAATACAGCATAATCTATGTATTGTTTCATTTGGCTTGCCCCACTCTGTCATTTGTTTTTTGACAACCAACTCTAACT
>JAYUHI010000540.1:0-2924 GCA_043767095.1 Bacteroidota bacterium | reverse complement strand
GTTTGGGTTTTAGAATTTAACTCACGTAACCAAACATGTGCCTTTAATGAAAACTTGGAATTAGCTCTTATTTGAGTCGGGAAAATTGAATGAGCCCCAATCTGGGACTCTGCCAGCAAGAATTGTCCTTTTTCTTCAAGTTGACAACCGGGGCTTTGAACCACCATAGTTTCCGCCTGAACGAAGGCGAAAGCAGAAACAAAAACAAGAATGAGCGGGATTAGAAGAGTCGGGTGAACCGCCTTCCTCCCCTGGAATTTTTAATTTAACATGGTAATAAAGGTTTTTGTGAACTTCCCTTTTACCACCATCGATTAAAGCCAATTAACGATAGACAGGTTTTTGGGAAGGCACGTAAATGTAATAAACCTGTACCATTTCCAAATAAATTCAAAGAAAAAAATTCTACTCTGGAGCGCTTGCCGGGTTACTTTTGTGGACTCAATGAAGAAAGTAGCTTTTTATACCCACGGTTGCAAACTTAATTATTCTGAGACGTCAACAATCTCAAGGCAGTTTGAGGCCAAAGGGTATAAGAAAGTTGATTTTACTGATACTCCGGATATCTACATCATCAACACCTGCTCGGTTACTGAGCATGCGGATAAGAAATGCCGTAAGGTGGTTCGGGAGGCCAGGCAACATGCACCCGATGCTTACGTGGCCATTATTGGTTGCTATGCGCAGTTAAAACCAAAAGAGATTTCTGAAATACCAGGAGTGGATGCTGTGTTGGGCGCCTCTGAAAAATTCAGATTGATTGAATTACTTGATGGGTTCGTTAGAAAGTCAGAACCAACCGTGCTGTCCGGAAAAATCGAAGAAGTAATATCCTTCCACAGTTCATATTCCTTACAAGACAGAACCCGCACCTTTCTTAAAGTGCAGGATGGTTGTGATTACTCGTGCTCGTTTTGCACGATACCATTGGCGCGCGGTGCCAGCCGCAGCGATTCGAGCGATCAAATAATCAAGACAACATTGGAAATTGCAGCTGCTGGAGTAAAAGAAATTGTTTTGACAGGCGTGAACCTGGGAGATTTTGGAATTCAGGATGGCGAACGACATGAACGGTTTATTGATTTGATCAAAAAGTTAGACGAGGTGGAGGGTATCGAGCGCTTCCGGATTTCATCGTGCGAGCCAAATCTCTTGACAGACGAAGTGATTGAGTTTGTGTTCCAATCGAAAAAGTTTGTTCCGCATTTTCATATTCCTCTTCAATCAGGTTCGAACAAGATTTTGAAATTGATGCGCAGACGTTATCAGCGTGAATTGTACACCAGTCGTGTTGAAAAAATTAAGGATTCCATTCCCAACTGCTGCATCGGTGTGGATGTGATTGTGGGATTTCCAGGAGAAACAAATGAAGATTTTCTGGACACTTACAATTACCTGAATGAACTGGACATTTCTTACCTGCACGTGTTCACTTACTCGGAACGAAGCAATACGTTGGCCTCTACAATGCCAGGATCGGTTCCTCACAAAATTCGGGGAGAGCGCTCCACCATGCTGCATAGTCTGTCCGACAAAAAGCGGAGATATTTTTACGGGCAGAACATTGGCTCAACGGCCACCGTCCTTTTTGAAAACGATGTAGAGGACAATTGGATGCACGGCTTCACGGAGAACTACATTCGCGTTCGCGCTAAGTATGACCCGCTGCTGGTGAATACTTTGAGAAAAGTGCAACTCGTTTCAGTGAATGGAAATTGCATCGTTGAAATTGAAGAACCAGAATTGGTTTTGAAATGGTAATCGGTATGAGGTGATCGCGGAAGCGCGCGATGGCGGTTCCCCCTTCGGGGGTTAGGGGGCCGAGGGCTGGTTCATAATAAATCCATCCTTCAACTCAATCTTTCTATCGGCCATAGCCGCGAAATCGGTGTTGTGTGTTACAATGACAAACGTCTGACCCAGGTCACTTCTGAGTTTAAAGAAAAGCTTGTGAAGTTCAATCGCGTTTTTGGAATCTAAGTTTCCGCTGGGTTCATCAGCCAATACCAATGAAGGGGAATTGATTAACGCTCTGGCCACAGCTACGCGTTGTTGCTCCCCGCCCGACATTTCGGATGGCTTGTGGCTGGCCCGTTCTTTAATTCCTAAAATTTCCATTAACTCAAATGCCCTTTCCTTTAATTGAGTTTCATTTTTGCCGCCAATGAACCCCGGAATCATCACGTTTTCCAGGGCCGAAAATTCCGGTAAGAGATTATGAAATTGAAATACAAAGCCGATGTGGTTGTTTCTGAACCGCGCTAATTCGGGTGGCTTTTTAGTAAACACATTTTCATTGTTGATAGTCACTGTGCCATGATCAGGGTTGTCGAGTGTTCCTAAGACATGCAGCAACGTGCTTTTCCCCGCACCCGAAGCCCCAACGATGGCAACAATTTCTCCTTTCGATATTTCAACGTCCACGCCTTTAAGGACTTGAAGCGACCCATACGATTTTCTGATTCCCCTGGCTGACAGCATTGGTTTTTATTGTTGAATTAAAGGTTTAAAAAAAGTAGCTTGCTTCCAAAACCATACAATATGAACATTCACGAATACCAGGCCAAAAACCTTCTTAAAAAATATGGGGTTAAAGTTCAGGGTGGCATCGTTGCCGATACTCCCGACAAAGCCTTGAGTGCAGCCAAAGAACTCCAGGCGGAAACAGGCACTAAATGGTTTGTCGTGAAATCGCAAATACATGCCGGTGGTAGGGGCAAAGGCACCATAAAAGAAACCGGTTCCAGAGGAGTGGTGCTGGCCAAATCGCTGGATGAAGTGTTTGAAAAATCTAAGGCCATTTTAGGTGGAACATTAGTTACCCATCAAACGGGGCCAGCCGGTAAAAGAGTAAACAAAGTATTGATTGCCGAAGATGTGTATTATCCTGGCGAATCGGAACCGAAGGAATATTATATGAGCAT
>JAYUHI010000539.1:0-2926 GCA_043767095.1 Bacteroidota bacterium | reverse complement strand
TCAAACAATGCCTTGCCTCCTGCCAGCGAACCGGTGAACCCAACCGCTTTGGTAAACGGATGCTTCACCAATGCTTGTCCTATTTCAAAACCTGCACCATGCACATGTTGAAATACTCCTTTGGGCATTCCGGTTTTTTCGATGGCTTTAAAAATTGCGCTTGCCACAAGATCAGACGTAGCGGCATGGGCGGGATGTGCTTTAACAATCACCGGACAACCGGCTGCCAAAGCAGAAATTGTATCACCACCGGCAGTAGAATATGCCAACGGAAAATTGGCCGCGCCAAAAACTACCACCGTGCCAATGGGCACCAACATTTTTCTTAGGTCGGCCTTGGGCGCTGGTGCGCGATCGGGAATAGCAGTGTCAATCCTTGCGTCCACCCACGAACCATCTTCCACCAAATTGGCAAACATGCGGCAATGACTTGTGGTGCGGCCCCGTTCATTCACAATGCGTGCTTCGGCCAGGTTTGTTTCCTGCATGGCAGTACTTACCAATGGTTGGCCGAGGGCTTCAATCTCATCGGCAATAGTGCGAAGAAATCCTGCTTTCTTCTTACCGGAAAAATTTTTGTAAGAAAGAAAGGCAATCTGCGATTCCTGAAGGGCGGAATTTACTTCATTGATGGTTGCATCCATATGTTCATAATTTTAGGTTGAACTTACTTGGGATCGGGATCAACAATCCAAATCCAAAATAAGCTGGCCTAAATTTAAAGGAATTAACCTTATAGTTGGCAGTTGAAGTCAGGAGATATGAGATAGGAGAAGTTTGAATTTGTATTTGAACTTGAGATTGAGTTTGAAGTCAGAATTTAATTGTCAGGTGCTTTGCCAATTGATATGATTGTCAACTGTTTTTGAAATCAATTACTCATACCTCAATGAATCCACTGGGTTTGCCGAGGCCGCCTTTATGGATTGAAAGCTGACCGTGAGCCATGCGATTGCAATAGCTGCTGCTCCGCTTAGCAAAAATACTTGCGGGCTCAAGTTGATGTGATGGGCAAAGCCGCTCAGCCACGTGTCGGAAACATACCAGGCTAAAATAGCAGCTGGCACAAAGGCTATTACCACTAATTTGGTAAACTCCTTGGACAATAAAATGGAAAGGTTAAATACAGACGCGCCCATCGATTTTCGCACGCCTATTTCTTTGGTGCGTTGCTCAGTGGTAAATGCGGCCAGGGCAAATAAACCTAAGCAGGCGATAAATATTGCCAGGCCCGAAAATACACTGAACAATTTTCCCATACGCTGTTCTGCTCTGAACAAGCGGTCAAAATTTTCATCCAAAAACGTGTATTCGAATGGCTCACTGGCAGCATGATGTTTCCACAACTTTTCTACCTGGGGGACGATGATGGCCGGGTCTCCTTCGTAGCGCACTAGCAAGTTGTTTGAATTTTCACTTAACAAAATTGACATGGGCCTTACTTTATCTTTGAAGGATTCGAAATTGAAATCTTTGATTACGCCAATGATTTTATATTTCTTGAAAGTCGGGCCATTATCATTGTAAAGAAGCTCCTCGCCCACCGGGTTTTCAAATCCAAATTCCTTTACCGCTGCTTCATTCAACAAAATCGCCAGCGAGTCGGTAGCAAAATCTTTTGAAAAATAGCGACCGTCACTCAGTTCAAACCGCAACACATCCTGATGGTCATAATCGGCATAATAAACTCCCATGATATGGTCTTGCTCCGAGCCCGCTGTTTTAAAAACGGTGGTATTGTTTACGCCCGGAAAAGTATTGTTGGTATAACTGACCTTGGCTATGCCTGATTGGCTGACAAGTCCATTTCTAAACGCTTCTTTGTTGTTGCCGAGCCGGGCTGTGTTTTGCAAAATCAGCACATTGTTCTTGTCGATCCCCAAATTTTTATTTTTCATGTATTGTATCTGTTGGAAAACAACTACGGTGAAAATGATTAAGAAAATAGAAAGGCCAAACTGAAACACCACCAGAAAACTGCGGATGCCCTTGCTCTTTGCCCCGGCACGGACTTTTCCTTTTAAAACTTCCACGGCACTAAATGAAGTGAGGTAAAAGGCCGGGTAACTTCCCGCAACAATGCCCACAAAAAAGATCAGCCCGATGATGCCGCCAATAAACCAGGTAGTTTGAAAAATTTCCATTCCCAACTCTTTGCCTGAAAGAATATTGAATGATGGCAACAAAAAATAGCATGCGACCAAAGCAAGCACCACCGACAGTGCGCTGTACAGAATGGACTCCGACATAAACTGACCCACCATCTGGCCACGGAGCGAACCGAGTGTTTTGCGCAAACCCACTTCTTTGGCACGCCCGGCAGATTGTGCGGTGGACAAGTTCATAAAATTGATGCAGGCAATAAGGATGATGAACAGACCAATGCCGCTAAAAAAATAGACATACATGATATTGCCACCAGGTTCTATATCCCCTTGCGAGGTAGAGTGAAGATGGATGTCTTTTATGTTGGTGGAATAATATCCATACTTGCCACCCGCTTCAATCATTTGCTTGAGCGTGGTGCCCATAAATTTCTCCAACTCCGGACCGATATATTTTTCAACTAATGGGATGAATTTAGCTTCCACCTGGCTCACCGAAGTATTCGGCTTGGTTTTGAAATAGGTGAACATAAAATTGTTCAACCAAATACCTTCTTTCAGGTTTTCACTTGACACAGCCGAAACCAATATGTTGTAGCTAAAATGAGAATTGCTGGGTGGGTTTTCTGAAACACCGGTGACCTTGTACGTTTTGTTTTCATTCCCAACAACCAATAAAGAACTGATCGGATTCGTGTCACCAAAATATTTCTTTACCATGCTTTCTGTTAGCACCACACTGTTTGGTTCTTTCAAGGCTGTCTTTACATCGCCCTCTCTCAATTTATAACTGAAGAATTCAAAAAAATTGGAATCGGCAA
>JAYUHI010000538.1:0-2931 GCA_043767095.1 Bacteroidota bacterium | reverse complement strand
ACCCAGCCGAAGAACATTATAACCTTCTTCCTGTAAAAACGTGCGCCCAAAACCTACTTCGAAATAGTTTGTCTTTTTGCCGATAAGGTAATTGAGTTCAACGGGTAGGATATAGGGAAACTCCCTAAGCAAGGTTGCCGCACCAACTCTTCCTGTAAAAGTCAGTTTTTCGCGAACGTAGAAGCGCCTTTCATAATTAAGTGAGTAGATAAAACCATTGCCGCCAGCCTCGAAATAAAAAGCGTTTTTATACTTATCAATTCCGACCTGGGCGTTTTGCGAATGCCCCGGATTGGATAGGGTTAAGAAAAGTAAAATTATGAGAAACCTCATTCCGGCAATTCTTAAGTTTTCCTTACGCGGCCCAAGCCCTTTTCATTTTGGTTGTTTTAATTTCTGTGCTTCATCAAAAATACAGAATCGATAATACAATGCTTCCTCATTCCTGTAAACCAAAAAAAATTACTGTAATTGTAGCCGTTTTAATTCTTCACTAAAACCCCAAACTATGAGAATCCTCATTATTTTCCTCACCCTGCTTTCTGTTGACTTTGCCTTTGCTCAAAAGAAACAACCCGTTCAAGACAACCGCCTTGCAGGGCTTGATGCTAAACTTCAATCCTTATTAGCAGAATGGAACGTGGCAGGCTTTTCTGTGGCCGTGGTGGAAAAAGATAAAGTCGTTTACGTAAAAGGTTTTGGCTATCGCGATCTGGAAAATAAAAAACCCGTAACACCCAACACGCTCTTTGCCATTGGCAGTTGCAGCAAAGCGTTTACGTCTTCCTTACTGGGTATTCTTCGCAGCGAAAAGAAAATTGATTTTACCAAATCGCCACGCGAGTATCTTTCAGAAATAAAATTTTTCAATGACGATATGGATGAGGACATAACCATCAGCGACCTGATGTGCCACCGCACCGGCTTGCCTCGTCATGATTTTGCCTGGTATTATTTTAATACCGATTCGCGCGACAGCCTGATCAAAAAAATTCAGTACCATGAACCATCAGCCGGGGTGCGCCAACTGTATCAGTACAATAATTTCATGTTCATGCTTCAGGGAGCCATGGCCGAAAAAATAACGGGTGAGAGTTGGGAGAAGAACATCAGCGATAAAATTTTCAAGCCACTAGGCATGAATACTTCCAACTTCTCTATAAACGATCTTCAAAAAAGCGCAGAGCCATCTCTCGCCTACGATGTGAAAGACGACAAGGAAATCCGGAAGATAGATTACTACCACATTCGTGGGATGAGCCCGGCCGGCAGCATCAACAGCAGCGCCAACGAAATGGCCAACTGGATGAAGGTTTGGATTTATGGCGGGAAGTACAACGGCAAGGAATTACTACCTGCCCCTTATGTTTCCGAGGCCATGAGTGCACAAATGGTGGCCGGTTCAGGCGTGCCATCGAAAGAACATCCCGACATTCAGTTTAATAGTTATGGTTACGGCTGGCAACTCTCGTCTTACAAGGGACATTACCGCGTTGGCCACGGAGGAAACATCAACGGTTTTTCTGCTCTCACCACTATCTACCCATCCGACAGTCTGGGCATTGTGGTGCTGGTGAATCAGGATCGCTCTACCCTTCCATCAATTGTTCGCAACATCATTGCCGACCGCATGCTTAAACTTTCTCAAACCGATTGGAGCAAAGAGTTGAAAGACAATGAAGCAAAAAATAAAAAAGAACAAGCCGAAGTCAACGCTAAAAAAGCTTCCGGTCAAAAGAAAGGAACCAGGCCTTCTCACCTGCTGGAAGAGTTGGAAGGAAAATATTCGCACCCCGGCTACGGCACGTTTACGATGAAAGTGAAACGCGATTCCTTGTTTGCCTCAACTGGATTGTACAATTTATGGCTGAAGCATTACCATTACAATGTGTTTCAACCATACGAGGTTAGCAAGCTCAACAAAATAGACACCGCAGAAAAAAGTGAACTGCGTTTCAATTTCCGTGTGGGATTGAACGGAGAAATTGAAGGCTCCTCCGTGAGTGGTTTGGAGCCGAGTGTAAAACCGTTAGAGTTCTCGCGCGAACCATCAACCAAAGACATTAAGCCCGAAGAACTCAAAAAATATGTAGGCGAATATGAATTAGGAGCTATGGTGGCCAAAGTTTTTATTAAAGGTGAAAGTTCGCTCACGCTTTTTGTTCCCGGTCAGCCGGAATATGACTTGCTTTATTTAGGCAGCAACAAATTCGCCATCAAAAACCTGACTGGCTATAAAGTTGAGTTTGGAGAGAGTGCACCTGGCGTAATTGGGGGCTGTGCTTTTGTGCAGCCGAATGGAACGTTTAAGGCGAAGAGGAAATAATTTCATAGAGGATACTACGAAGTGCTGGCTTCTATCAAACCGTTATCGCGAACCTGCCTGCCGGACAGCGTAGGTTTGTGCGGTGGAAGTCTGTGGCGATCTTATGACTATGGAATGTTGAGGTGAGTGATTGAGAAAGGCACCAGCGTGATACTGGCAGCAGTAAGAAGTGTTAGGGGTTTAACCGCGAATTCCTTGCTTCTTTGATGTCAATTTTGGCCTGGTGGCCATGCTTTTCTAGAAGAAAAAGTAGATTAGATCCATTCATCAAAGTTAATGGTTTACCCTTAACAAAAGCATAAGCATCTGGTCCATAATCTGCTGTGGTTACTAGTATTCCTTTAGTTGCACCTTCATTCATTACCGTACCATATAAGTCTCTAACTGCGGAAACTCCTACGGTATTGGTATATCGTTTAGCCTGAATAACAATTTTTCCTCCTCTTATCGGATCTGGGTCAAATGCAATAGCATCAACGCCACCATCTCTGCTAGCCTGGGTTATCTTAACCTCACCTCCATTACTATTGAACTCCTTTGCAAAAACCTCTCTGATAAGATGTTCAAAATCTTCCCAATCCATTGAAGCTAAATTTGTAAAATTA